>JAJZDJ010000111.1 GCA_021828685.1 Actinomycetes bacterium
GTTCCTGGGCCGCAGGCGACGGTCGCCAACTCAGGAAGCTCCGGGAGCAGCGACAGCTGGTTCTCGGTCAACACGGCATCAACCCCCTACGAACGGATGTTCGAAGCTACCGCACCCGTGTGACACTCCTCATCGTAGCCGAACCATCTCGCACGACCGGCCCCTGACGCACGGCTCGCCGTTACAGACCGCAGGGTCGATCGTCACCATGTCGGCTGGGTCGTTGGACACGCCTTCATGATGCCACCGGTCGGACTCCCGAGCGGGTCGGAGGACCTGAGGCGTCCCAACACCTGTCCCAACAAATAGGTCAGGAGTTCGATTGTCCTCTCGGGCTCTCGGAAAAGTCCCTGGTCAGGGGCGTAAGGGGGTTCGCGGCGGCCGGAGTGGGGCCGCTCCGACAGGGACTTCACGGGGACATCGGGGACGTGACCTCCGGCGATGAGATGGCGGGACTCGTCGGGCGCAAGCCCCTGAGCTGGTCCGATGCCGCCACGCCGGTCCCGATTCGCCAGCATCGTGGACGACGACTCCGTCACGGTCCGACTTACTTGTAGCCCGATACGACCCTGGTGCGCGTGTACTTCATAGTGGGCGACCTACCCGGACGATGAGTTGTTTACGCCCGAACCTAGAGACGTGCGACACGTCTCTAACCGGGGACGGGGAGCAGTTCTGCCAGAAGGCCCCGGACCCTGGCGTCTATGTCGTCGACGATCGGCCGGACATCATCGACGGCCAGTCCGGCAGGATCCCGCAGCTGCCAATCGAGGTAGCGCTTAGCTGGATAGTACGGGCAGGTGTCACCACAGCCCATGGTGACCACGATGTCTGCGGCTTTGGCGTCCTGTTCGCTGAGCGGCTTGGGGAACTCCTGGGAGGGATCAAGACCGCGTTCTTTCAAAACGGCGACCACCGAGGGGTTGAGCGCGTTTCCAGGTTCGGATCCGGCCGACCGGACATCTACCCGTCCGGCAGCGTAATGGTCGAGTAGAACCTTGGCCGCGAGGCTACGCCCGGAGTTGTGGATGCACAAGAAGAGCACTACAGGTCTGCGTGGCGGGGAGCTGTCGTTCATCGTGCGCTTCTCGTCCCTTCGGGCGAATGCGCCGGGTAGTAGCGTCGGCGAGCCCAGAGAGCCACGTACACCAGCAAGACTAGAACCGGAACCTCGATGAGTGGCCCGACGACACCGGCGAGAGCTTCGCCGCTTGTCACCCCGAACACGCCGATGGCAACGGCAATAGCCAGTTCGAAGTTATTGCCGGCAGCGGTGAAGGCAAGCGTGGCGGTCCGTTCGTAGCCGAGCCCGAGCCGTCGGCCAAGAAAGAAACCGCCGAACCACATAATCGCGAAATATGCGAGTAAGGGAACCGCAATACGTGCGACGTCACCGGGACGCGAGGTGATCGTGTGGCCCTGCAAGGCGAAGAGGATCACGATGGTGTAGAGGAGCCCGTATAGCGCGAAAGGGCCGAGCCGGGGGAGCAGAACGTTCTCATACCAGTCTCTGCCCTTCGTCTTCTCGCCGACGAGGCGAGTGAGAAACCCTGCCAACAGTGGCGCGCCGAGAAATATAACAACGGTCTCCGCGATCCGGCCGATTGACAGGTGGAGCCCGACCGTCGAAAGCCCGAGCCAGCCAGGAAGCACCTCGAGGTAGAAGTAGCCGAGGAAGGAGAACATGAGGATCTGAAAAAGCGAGTTCAATGCGACGAGGACCGCCGCCGCCTCCCGATCGCCGCCCGACAGGTCATTCCAGATCAGAACCATAGCGATGCAGCGCGCCAAGCCGACGACGATGAGCCCGCTACGGTAGGCGGGCTGATCGGGGAGCATCAACCAGGCCAGGGCGAACATGACCGCCGGGCCGATCAGCCAGTTGAGGATCAAGGAGCTGAGCAACATCTTCTTGTCCCTGGTAACGGAGTCGAGTTGGCCGTAACGGACCTTGGCCAACACCGGGTACATCATCACGAGCAATCCGACGAAGATCGGAAGCGAAGTCCCTGAGGTGACCTGGATGGCGCCTAGGTGCCTGCCGAGGCTCGGTATCGCCCTTCCAAGACCTATACCTATGGCCATCGCCAAGATGATCCATACGGGGAGGAAGCGGTCCAGGAACGACAAGCGGGCGATTACCGGTGCGTCGAGGTCTGATCTCTCCGAGGAGCGTGGCGAGACTGCGTCACCCGCGTGGTGGTCGGATGCGGGGTCGGATGCGATGCCGGCGGGTGTCACGACATGGCGCCTGTGGACAAACCGACCAGTTCGGGACGCGTCGAGCAGCATGCGGATTCACCCGGCGTGGCGTTTCTTAGCTGTCCCACGGGAGTGTCCGCGTCCCCCAGAACAACGTATATCTCCCATGGCTCTCCCCCCGGACCGCCTGCGCGCACCTTGGCCGATCCGGGAGCGCATGCCGAGACGGCGTCACTCGGTTCGGTCCCAAAGACCTTGGAATAGAAGGCAATGGTCTCGTCCAGAACGGCGCTGTTCAATGCGAGCTGGACACGTGACACGGGGAACCTCCTGGTAACATCGGCACCGGTCAGTGTATCGATCTTTGTCGATGTAATCATGGTTGTCAATGGGAGATTTTTTGTTGGCTAAGCCCAGTTCTGCATACCCGCTGATCGAAGAGGGAATCGGGCCGGCCTGCTGTCCTTCTGTGCTGGCGGCTCCGCTCGAAGCTGGCCAAGCCGCGGAGCTGGCGAGGGGCTTCGACGCCATCGGAGACCCGGTCAGGCTCCGGGTCCTCTCGATGCTTGCGGCGGCGCCGGAGGGCGAGATCTGCGTCTGTGATTTCGTGGTCCCCCTAGGCAAAAGCCAGGGAACGGTCTCTCACCACCTGAGGATCCTCAGCGAGGCCGGCCTCGTGCACGGCGAGCGGCGCGGGAAGTGGGTTTGGTACTCCTTGGACCGTGACCGTCTGGCCGCTCTGCGCAGCACCCTAGGATCCTGACATAAGGGGTGTCAGCAGAAGCGTCGAACTCCGAAGCTAGATTCGGGCGATCGTGATCGTCCTAGCGGTCGTTTGAGCGATTCTTCGCAGATCACCGAGGTCGCTGGTGAGAATCGAAACCTCGCCCTCGGCTGTGCGCATGACAGCGCCTATATGGGCGTCTGCAGGCGAGACGAGAAGAGTGTTTCGTAGCTTTGCGGCGCTGTCGGCTTTGTCGGTCGTGAGAGCGTCGTCGGTTATGGGCAGGCGGTTAACGGCGCTGGATATGGTTGCCGTCCGATCCCAGCCGGCCTCGACGCGTACTGTCGTCGGTACCAGTACGATCAGCGACCCAGTCTTCCGGCGGTTACGTCTCGCTGGGACCTCCAAGTAGGCCATCACGATCCGGTGCTTTGGATGCTGCGAATCCAACAGGGCCTGTATTGGCTCGTTGTCGAGTATCAGTACTCGCGACACCTCAGGTGGCGGTCTGCGTCAAGCTCATCCCCGTGGCGAGCCACAGGACGTCGTCGGCGTCGGCATCTAGGTGCTGATCGGCGATCCAGGCGGCGGCGCGCTCAATCAGTTCCGGCTGCTCGACTATCCGGTTCCCGTCGATTGCTGCGGCTGCCATCGCAACCTCGAGCAGAGAAGGGCGCGCCTGGGGATGACACTTGTAATGCTCGTCGAGGACCAGGCGCCAAGAGATTGCCTCCAAGACATCCCGGAGGCCTTTAACGGTCAGCTCGGTGAGAGATACTGCGTAACCCATCTCGGTCGCCAAGCTGGATGCCTCACGTAAGTTCTCGGGCAGGCGGATCGAAGTCCCGGCAGTCGTCTCGTCAGACGAAGACATCAAAGTCAAAAAGCGCTCTTGTAGCGCCGGCCTCGCGTCGGGCTCGCTCACAACCCTTATTGTACCACGAAGTGCGGTACATATGTCCTATCCTCAGTGAGAAGTCCGGTTTGTGGCAAGGTCGCCGAGGGGGTCCGCTCTACTGTTGCCGGTGTGAATACTGACATTGACGCGAGGGCAGATGCGCTGCTTGGCGGGCCGCGGGGGCGGGCGCTCTGCGCAGCCGCCGTAGGCCTCGACGCTCATCGCTTGCTGACTGCCCTCGCTCGGCCGGTATCGGCGGTCACCCTTCGCTCGATCGAGGAAACCAACGCGGGCCGTCCGGGTTGGCCACCTGCGGGTTGGCCGGAGTTGTCCGCCCGAGACGCCGGATCGGCTCCAACGGTCGAGAAGGTCGTCGCCCGCCACGTCGCGGACGTCGACCTCGCCGTACTCAGCGCGACGGACGATCCCTGGACGCTGCTGGCCGTGCTGGCCGAGGCGGTAGATGACTGGGCGTTCAGCGATGAAGACGTCGACGCTGCCGTCGCACTCGGGGAGGCGCCGGAAGTGTTGGCCCCGGTGGCGGTCGCGCTTGCCATGGCGCCCGGAGCGGCGTGGTGGTGGAGTCCAGCGAGACTGGATGCACAACGCCTCGTCGCCTGGGCTGCCAAAAGTGGTCTGCCGCTGCTAACCGGTGCCGCCGACGCGCTAGGGGCTTACTCCCGAGCCGAGGCGGCCAGCGAGGCTCGCTCGGCGGACATGGTGCCTTTCCCACCGGGAGCGCACGCTCCCCGCTGTGGCGGCATGTGGTGGTCGGCGCCTCACGAGGCCGGCCTGTTCGGTACCACGAGAGCAATGCAGCGGCTGGCGGCGGTGCAATTGGCTATCTGCGAAGACTTCCCCGGCAACGGGCCGTTCGATGTGTACGACGTCGGCATCGACTCGTCTGCGCGGGTGTACGAGGTAGACGGCCCCGACGCCTGGTGCGCTCTGGCGGAGGAGTTTCCGCGCGATGTGACATTATCCCGCCGCCACGACTGGTGGCGTTGGACCGGCTGGGAAGGACGCTGGCTGATCCCAGATTGGTCTGCGGTAGCCACCTCCTACGACGGGGTGCACCTTAGCGTCGCCGGCCACCTTCAGGCCTCCTATCGGGCACTGCCGGTTGCGGACGGAGCGTGTACCTGTATCGCCGGCTGGGATCCTGACGAAACCAGATGGCTCAACGACGTCATCAAGAGCGCCAAGCTGGCAGCACGCTGGGATGGCAGAATCGGCCGCAACTTGTTCTCCAGATAGAGGTACGTCGCAATCAACCACGGTCCGAAACCATGGCCCGGCGCAAGCGTCTGAGCCGGGCTTGTGGCTCGGGAGGTCGAGACGGTCATGGTTGGCGAAGCGTCGGGACTTGCGGTCACGATCCGGGTCCTCGACGGGATCGTTATATGGTGCGTCGACAACCTACCTGAGCGGTCAGAGGTGGTCGGTGCTGGGTGGAGGATTCAGCGGGCGCCATAAGTACTCGTGAAGGATCCACATGACCGTTCCGACTCGTGGAACTCCACGCGCACCGGTCTTTTAAAGACACACCCAGTTGCACCGGTCCCTGAAGCGGTATGGTGATGCCAAGGAAAGGGGGTAGACATGGCAGACAAGTCTCCCCGCAAGGCGATATCCAAGAAACCGTCGAAGTCGCTCAAAGAAAAGCGCCGCGAGAAGAAGGACAAGGAAGACACTCGGCGACGGATCACATGAGGCGAAGCGGCTCGGGACAGCCGCCTGAATCTGGATCGTGGTCAGAGTTGTGACAGACGAATCGCTTGTCATATGTCGAGTCGACGGATGCAGCCGGCGTGCTGCTTCGGTGGTCAGCGACGACTTGCCCGGCCCGATTCAGCTGTGTGCTACTCATACCGAGGACTTCCGCATGAACGGCGCCGCTTGGACGGTCACTTGGAATGCCGACGGCTCGCGTCCGACGTCCGTTCGGGCTGCCCCTGCTGGTCTGGTTGGCCGAGGCCCCTTGGCTAGCGTGGGCGATCCCGCCTTGAGGGAATCCGGCTGGGCAAAGCTGAAGACTCGTCTTTCGGAGCGACGGGAACCCAGGCCCTAGTCCCGGACCAATCCCTCGGTCCGCGGAGAAACCGAACAATCAATCCCCAGCGGTAGCCGCATGCGATCGTTCGTATAGTGCAGCAGGATCGGGATCGGTGCCAGGGAGGCGGAGCTATCGCACGTATCGCTATCGAGGTGTAGGATGTTGTTGTCGTCCAGTTCGGGCGATGGCGCCTCAGTCTCAGAGGCAGATCGGCGGTTCCGATGGGAACCCCAACTATGGCATCGGCAGTCACCGCTGACTTGGGCATAACTCCAAGCGCTGACTTCAAGGCCCGACTGGTGGTAATCGACGGCCGAGACGATCGTCGGCAGCTGATGACTTACGTCTTGGAGCAGGCGGGCGACGTGGTCGTGGTTGGACATGCAGACGGCCCGCTCAGCGCGGTGGAAGCCGTTGAGCGGCTGCAAGCAAATTTAGTACTGATTGAGATCCAACTCCCGCTGAGTCAAGGGCTGGACACGATCAGCGCCCTTCGCAACGAGTACCCGGCCTTGGGGATTATCGTCTGCTCGTTCCATCCGAGTAGCGTCACGAAGCGGGCCGCACTCGACCGCGGCGCCGACGCTTACCTTGTAAAGCCGGTCAGCGTGCGAGACCTTCGCGCCGTTCTCCAACCGGCCCTGTGCCGAGGAGAACCTCAACGTCTCGTTTCGTGACGATCCGGACATATGGCAGAGCGTGCTAGCGGTTGCTGGCTTCTGTATGGGGCCTTGTGCTTTCGACGTCCGACGTCGAGGTTGCATTGTGAGCGTGGCCTGTTCAAATGTTACTTCGATGACTTGGGAGGTGCTTGCCTGTCGCTCTTGGCGGGAACCCGCAGCGTAGCGGAGGGGCGCCAGTCCGCCCGGAGGTTGGCGGGACTTGTTCGGGGCTGTTGGAGGTGTGATTCGCGGTCCGGTTGCGAAGGTGGGGGTTGCGGTTGGATCCGGACGGCCGGAGAGCGTCAAAATTGGGCAGGATCTTCAGGTCGGAAAAGTTTTGTACCAAAAAGTGTGTTTCGTGAGCGTGGGCTGGTACAGAACTTTTTCGTAACGAAGATCGTGTACCAAAAAGTGCGAAAAAACGCTTCAAATGGTCAGGCTCTTTCCGGTCTGCGAAGATCCTGACCAGATAACGCAATTTCGGGGGTTGCAGAGGGCGTGTGGGCGATCGGGGCCACCGCTCCGGGACCGTTACCGCGCCGGGACCGTTACCGCGCCGGGACCGTTACCGCTCCGGGACCGTTACCGCGCCGCCTGCACGAACCGAACCATCGATGAACCCTTGGATTTCGACCGGAGTGCTTCCTTCCCGATGGGCGCCAGCGAGTGGGATCTAAGTAACGGATCCGTTACTATGCTGTAGACTGGGAGAGTGGTTCGCACTGCTGCTCGGATGCTCCTCGACGCCCGCCGAGCGGCTGGGCTCTCACAATACGAGCTCGCTGAGCGAGCGGGCATCGCGCGTCCAGCGCTAACCATGTACGAGACCGGCGCTCGGATACCTGGCGCCGACGTCTTCGTGAGGCTTCTCACTGCCACCGGGGCGGCGGTCGAATCGGGACCTGCCGGGACCAGAATCGACTGTTGGCGGAACAGCGAGGTGTTCTCCAGCCTCACGACAGTTCTCGACGCCGTCCCGGTCAAAGAGCCCGGGCCCCTTCGCTTTCCAGCCGAAGTTTGGCGATGGCACGGCTGAATTTCACCGAGCGGGTCAGGCAGATACATGTTGCGCTCGAACAGCACGCCATCAGCCACGCGTTCGGTGGCGCGATAGCCCTTATCTACGCCGTTGAGCACCCCCGCCTCACTTACGACATCGACCTGAATATCGCGGTGGAGACCGCCAGGGTGGAATCGGTCCTGAGGGCATTGCCTGCCGACTTGCCGTGGAGCGAAGCCGACAAGGACTCCGTCGCGCGCGATGGCCAGGTACGCCTGCATTGGGCGGAGAATCTGCCGGTCGACTTGTTCTTCCCCCAGCACGAGTTCCACCGAGTGGTGGCAGCACGCACCCGTATCGTCACCTTCGACCGAGAGCCGCTGCCGGTCATATCGCCTACCGATCTGACCGTGTTCAAATCCTTGTTCAACCGGACCAAGGACTGGGCCGACATCGAAGCGATGTTGGAAGCCGGCTCTGTTGACACCGCCGATGCGCTTAGTTGGCTCCGGGTCATCGTGGGGGTGGACCATCCGAGCTTTGAAAGCCTGACCCTCGCGGTGGAGCGGTTTAACCGTCACGAGGACGGCGCCCGCGGCGACCCGAACGTATGGAAGCGGTAGCCATGTGGGGTGCTAGGGGTGTTAGGGGTGTCAGCCGGTGGAGTCAGGCCCGAGCTACCAGGCGTAGTCCTCGGGAGCGGGGCGGTGCCCCGGGAAGATGGCGTCGAGGGCTTTGAGCGTTTCCTCGTCGAGGGTAACCTCCAAGGAGCGCAATGCACCATCGAAGTGCTCCATCGTGCGGGGGCCGACTATCGGTGCTGTGACGCCAGGCCTGCTTAGAAGCCAAGCCAGAGCCACGGTGGACGGCTCCTCGCCGAGGGAGTCGCATAGATCCTCGTATGCCTCCAGTTGCGCTCGCAGGGCGTCGGTGGCGTCCGCCCAGCGCTGATTGCGCCGGCTACCTTCGCGCTGCTTTTTGACTACCCCACCGAGAAGGCCGCCCTGCAGGGGTGACCACGGGATGACACCGAGTCCGTAGTCGGCTGCGGCAGGCAGCACCTCGAGCTCGATGTCGCGGGCGAGCAGGTTGTAAAGGGACTGCTCACTGACGAGTCCCATGAAGTTGCGTTCGCGCGCGACACCCTGAGCTTTGGCGATGTGCCATCCGGCGAAGTTGGATGATCCAACGTAAATGACCTTGCCTTGGCTGCGCAGCACGGCCATGGCCTCCCAGATCTCCTCCCACGGGGTGCGCCGATCGATATGGTGCATCTGGTAGAGATCGATGTAGTCGGTTTGCAGCCGGCGCAGCGAAGCGTCGCAGGCCTTTCGAATGTTGAGAGCAGACAGCCGTCCCTCGTTGGGCCAGTCGCCGGTTTCGCCATACAGTTTGGTCGCCAGAACTGTCCGGTCGCGACGGCCGCCGCCCTGGGCAAACCACCGTCCGACGATCTCTTCGGTCGCCCCGCGACCCTTCGAGCGACCATATACGTTCGCTGTATCGAAGAAGTTGACTTCGACCTCGTGCGCCCGGTCCATGATCGCGAAGGATTGCGCTTCGTCAGTCTCGGGTCCGAAGTTCATTGTCCCCAAGCAGATCCGGCTTACTCGTAGGCCGGTTCGACCTAAGTGTGTGAAGTTCATACGTGGCAAACTACCGGAAGCAGGACACAAAACGCTTACTCCGGCCCAGGCGCCCTATGTCGGGTGTCATTTTGTGACACCGGCCGTGGCGCTGAAGGGCGCTAAGCGCAGCCGCAGCCCCAGCAGCCGCCGCCGTAGCCGCAGCCGCAGTTGGGATTCGCGGTCGGGGACTGGGTTCGGGTTCGGCGAGGGCCGAGTGGGGTAGCAGTCTTCGAGCGCATCGTTATCCGGGATCGAGGATTTGATATGACCTACAGGCGTTGGAGGGCCAGCACGGCCGCAAGTGCGGGATTGCTTGGAGCGTTGGCCGTGGCAGGGTGCGGCTCAAGCGGCACTTCGACTTCGGCAGCTCCCTCGACGCTAAAGTCGGCACCTACCGCCCTGCACGCTGTCGAGGCGGCATACACGACTACTATTGACACCAAGACTGCTAAGTTCGCGCTGACGGAGAATGTCGATGCGAAGAGCTCGTCGGGATCGAAAGTCTCTCAGACCGTGACCGCCTCCGGGGCAGGGGATTTTGCGACGAACGCCTTCGAGGTGACCGTCAACGCTTCTAGCGGCGGTTCGGTCGAGGTGCTCGAGACGGGCGGAGTTGCTTACGTCCAGATCCCGCCGGCGTCGCGAGCCTCAGTGCCGGGGAACAAGCCTTGGGTGAGCGTGAACTTGAATCAGGTTGACCAGGCCACCCTCGGCCGTTCCTTCTCTCAGCTTGCGTCGGCAAGCAACGACAGTCCGACCCAGGTTCTGTCCAACTTGAAGGCTGTGTCGAACAATGTCACAAGGATCGCCACACCGGTCCTCTCAGGTAAGCAGACCACCGAGTATGCGGCCACGATCGACTTGAACAAGGTGGCAGCCGAAACCAAGGCAAGGTCAGGCGCTAAGGCTGCTAAGGCCGTCACCGCTGAGGA
>JAJZDJ010000112.1 GCA_021828685.1 Actinomycetes bacterium
CGCAGCGAACCACGGAACGCCAGCTGGCCATGGTGGGTCAATGTGACCGGACCCCAACGGCTCGAGAACGTCCGTCGTGACATCGGTGCCAAGCCGAGGCGTTCGACAAGCTCGGCCGGCACCGGGGCTTCGTTCCCGCGCAACACGTCGCTGTCGACTCGCACCCAAAGCCAGAGCCGCTCGGCGCTGCGAGCCTGCACCGTCTGGAGCGTCTGGAGCGTCTGGACCGTCTGGACCGTCTGGAGCGTCTGGACCGTCTGGACCGTCTGGACCCGTGTAGCGCCCGGCTTGCTTCGCGGGCGCGTTGCGCTCGCCTGCTTTTGCGAAGCCGCCGGTCTGTTCCGCGCGGCGGACTTGGGTGCCGGTCTGATTGCTGCGGTGCAGACGTCGTCAGGCCAAGACGCCAACCGGATCGACCCGTCGTCGCCTCTGGCGAAACGACCGGAGCGCGCAGCGACGGCCAGAGCTCCAGCGGGTAGGGGTCGGCGTGCTCGGTCCAAGTCGACGAGTAGCTGTTGTTCGTGCCTGGGGGTCCCGTACGCGTCGAGAATCCGCTCCAGCACGTCGGCGAGCGGCCCGGCGGTCGAGACGACCAGGTCGTACACTGTGACAGAGCCGCATTCGGCGAGCCATGCATCGAGATGCTCGGCGCTCACACCGGCCTCACCCAACTCCGCCCCGATTTCCACTCGGCGCCTTACCCCTCCGTCGGCGGCAAGTGCACGGATCGTGCGGGCAGTCAGACCCTTGGCGTCGACGGCGAGCCAACCCGGATGGTTGGGTACCGGGCGGTAAGGGCCGGCCAGCCACAGGGCCAGTGCCTGCGTCGAGCGGGTCGACTTGGAGCCGCCGACTCCGAGGCCGACACCGAGGCCGGCGAAGACCCCGTCTATCTGCTCGACCGTGCCGAGTGCTCCGAGAATCTTTCGCAGTGAAGCGACCAGCCATGGCCACGGCGTGGGCGCGTCCGGCAACGCCTTTCGCACCTTCGGCTCTGCATGCTCCAAAATCCGGCTGACACTTGCACCACTCATCCCTTTTCTCCGGCCGATCTCTTCGAAGGTGACCTCGCCGTCACCAGCAAGCCAGGCTTCGAAGATCGCGCGGTCACGGCTTTCACCAGCCGCTGCGAGCAGGATCCGGGCGCCACGGCGGACATCGAGCGCCCACGGGGCGCAGGCGGCCAGGATCGCGCCGACCGCTTCCCTGACGGCTGGCGGCCCGCTTCCCAGATAGTCGAACAGCGTGTCGAGTAGCGGACGACGGGTGTCGCGCCGTTCTGATGCGAGCACCACAGCGACGGCGTCGGGGCAAGCCGGGCAACCCAGGGCGCGCGACATTGCAGTGTCTCCGGCCACGATCCAAAGCTACTCGACGCGAGTGGCCGATGCTCCACTGGCGGCGACGCCGGCGCGGTGAGCCTGGGAGGAACTGTCAACCAGAGACCGACAAGTTGTCGGGTAGTTATAGACGGCGGTGGGCTCAACCGTGCCAGCTGGGCCATGTGCGAGGGCGTTGATGGCATTATCGACGCAGCGCTCAACAGGTAGCGAGGTGTACACGTTAGTGCTACGTTTTGGGTGTGTCTCCTCGGAAGCCCCACGAAGTGTTGGCCACTAGGGAAGCGCGATCTCAGCTGCCGGCCCTCTTGGAGCGCTTTCGCCAGGCGGGCGCGAGCGCCGAGCCTGTGGTCATCGGGGCGCGCCGCCGCCCGGAAGCTGTCGTGCTTTCCTACGAGCGCTACCTGCAGTTAGCTGGCGGCCGTCAGCGTGTCTTAGACGCGCTCGAGCGCCAAGACTGCGAGACGGCCGATGACATCAACTCCGACGAGGCGCTCCGACTCGCTGATAGCGAGCTGCACGCGATGCGGCGGGAGCGTCGCGGCGAGCGTCCATAGCGGAGCGTGCGAGCCGTTTCGATCCCAACGTCCTCGTCTCCGCTCTTGTCTCTCCCACTGGACCGCCTCGTCTTCTGGTTGTCGCGTGGGCCGAAGGTCGCTTCGAGCTGACCATGAGCCCTGCCTTGCTTGAGGAGTTGTGCGAAGTGCTCGCCAGGCCGAAATTCCGCCAGTGGGTGAACGCCGAGACCGCCGTCGAGTTCGTCGACGGCAGTTTTTGGCCCAGCTGTCACAGCAAGAGGAGTAACAAACGCGGCCCTGAGCATCGCATTCCTTCGGGTGCGCTGGAGCTTTTAACATGGTGTGGCGCTTTTAGCCATAACGGCTAAAAGCTGCGCAGATACATATAAACTCTGCTCGTGGACGAAGTCAGTAACCCATACAGCCCGGGTGCCGAAGGCTGAGTGGTAGCCGTCGCCGGGGGGTGCGCGGCGCGGTGGTTGATAGCAGCCGAGATCTGTAGGATTTACCCGACCAAGGGAGGCAATATGAGTGATTACGACGTTCGGATGGTCGTCTTGTCGACCGACGACCTGGATGAGTCGATCCGGTTTTATACAGAGACCCTCGGGATGGCATTGAAGTTTCGTGACGGATCCCATTACGCGGCCGTCGACGGCGGGTCGATCACCATTGCCTTGGCGACGGCGGTGGATCATCCGATGCCCGGGAACGTCGTCGTTGGCATTAAGACCGCTGATGTCGATTCCGCGGCGCAGGCGATCGAGGCTAGCGGTGGTGCTGTCGTCAAGGGGCCGTACAACGACGCGCATGAACGTCGTGCCGTCGTCTATGACAACAAAGGTAACAACCTGGTATTCTACAGTCCGCTGCCACGGTAATCCCATAAACCGGGACGAACTATGGCGAGCACTTGAGACTCAAAGCCCTTGGCTGCGCAGTCGCACAATTGCAGGCACTCGCCGGTGGCCGGGCGGCTTAGAAGCCGGCGATCTGCCCGCAGCGCTCCGGCGTGGTCGGCTCGTAGGCCGTCATAGAGTCCGAGCTTGCTGGTTTCCTCGGTGAGCTGGTCCAAGATCGCTCGACGCTCCGAGCGGCGGCGGTGTTGGAAGTCGATGAGGTCTTGGGGCGCGACAAGGGTGGCTTTCCCCTGAGCTGTCTCGCGAGCCGATTTGGGACCGGCCTGTTTACAACGGTGATCCGCAATACATCTATAACCCCGAGCGCCTCCTCTGCGAGTCGATCCGATATTCGAGTGCGATGGCGAGGTGCCGGAGGGGAAGCCAAGGTTTACGGCGCTGTTGCAGTCTGCTACAGTAAGTTTGTATCAAAGGAGTTGCTTTGACTTCGACGTCCCCTGCACGAATCGACGACGACCTGTACGCTTCGGCCAAGTTGGCTGGCGAGGCGCTCAGCCGAAGCGCGTCCTAGCAGGTCGGCCATTGGGCTCGCATCGGCAGGGAGCTGGAAGCGTCCGCGACGATATCCCAGCGCGACATTGCCAGAGTGCTCGGCGGTGCGCTGCACTGTGATTCTTTGACCTCTCAGGAGCAGGCGATCGTTCGAGCGGAGTGGGTTGAGCGTATGTCTGAGCGTCGCAGCGGTCTCGACTTCGCCGTGGAGTTCGCTGCCGCTGGCGAGAGTTATGCGCAGCTCGACGAACACGGTGACGTAGTCCGTCACACGCCGCCCGTTCGTGGCGACTGATGCGCGACCCGGTCCTGCATCTTCTTGCGGGACCTAACGGCGCCGGCAAAAGCACCCTGTTCCATAAGGTCATTGGACCAATCGCCAATCTGCAGTTCGTCAACGTCGACGAAATCGCAGCCCGACACTGGCCGGCCGACCCGGAAACAAACGGCTACGAGGCGTCACAGCTCGCGGCGTCTGTCCGTCAGGACCTTCTCCGCGGCCGGGTTTCGTTTGTCACCGAGACGGTGTTCTCCCACTTCTCCACTTCTCGAAGCTAGCGCTTGTCGAGGCGGCGATGGCCGGCGGCTACATCGTCCACCTACATGTCGTGGTCATCCCAGTCGACCTCGCCCTCGCCCGGGCCGCTGACCGGGTCGCGAGGGGTGGCCATCGCGTGGCGGAGGAGCGAATTTAAGCGACCGTCGTCCCGCTGGCCGTAGAGAACACGGTACCGGTTCCTGCCGGCCCCGCTGGTCCTGCTGGCCCCTGGGGACCGATCGCCCCGGTCGCCCCCGCTGGACCCTGGGCGCCAGCTGGTCCTGGCGCACCGACGAGGCTGGTCCCTGCCGACGGCCACCCGGTCGAAGTCTTCGGTCCGTAGAGCGCCTCTGTAGCTGTATCCAGATAAAAGTCTCCGATGGAACCGGAGGCGATCGAATGGACTGCGGCGCCGCTCAGGATTGTGTTGCCCGATATGCCCTGTGGGCCCGGGCAGCCTCCCGACACCGGAGTCGTTCCTCCCACCACAGGCGCGTTGAGGCGGACTCCGCCTGTAGAGCCGAAGAAGGCGGCGTCGCCGAAGGAGAAGATGCCGCCGTCGGCCGCGACCTCGTAGTAGCCGCCCGACGCCGAACCGCAAACCGACGACGCCAGGACCGCCGACCCCGGCAAACCTTTACTCGCAGCAGTGCCCGAGGACGACAAGGCTCCTGACGCCGAAACGGCAACGGTAACTCCGGCGAGGACCATGACCACACCAGAACCCAATCGCGCAAACGCTGCGTCGCCTGGCCGCCGCTCTCATAGCTTGACACCCCCCGTCTGGTGCGGAGCCGAGGCTGCCGCCCCAAAGAACTCAAATTTATCCGACGCCGAGCGGAGTTACCTACTGGCGGTAGCGCTGCCAGTAGGTTCTCGAGGCGTGGGGCTGGCTGGCTGCAGCGCCGGCCGCTGGGACGCCGTAGGCTGGGAGGATGAGCCTGCCACGCCTTCGCCAGGTGGCCCTCGCCGCCCGAGAGCTGCAACCGGTCGCAGGCGCCTTGCAGAAGGCTTTCGGCTGGGCGAAGCCTTTCCACGACCCGGGCGTGGGGGAGTTCGGCCTGCAGAACGCCGTCTTCACCGCCGGTGACACCTTCGTCGAGGTCGTCTCGCCGGTTCGGGAGGGCACTACGGCTGGCCGCTACCTGGAGCGGCGCGGGGGCGACACTGGTTACATGGCGATATTCCAAGTTGCCGACGTACGCGCCGCTCGCGAGCGCGTCGCCGCAGCGGGCATCCGAGTCGTCTGGAAGGCCGACCTTGGCGATGTCGCCGGCACCCACCTCCATCCGAGGGACGTCCCCGGCGCTATCGTTTCGATCGACTGGGCCGACCCCCCGGGATCGTGGCGCTGGGCCGGGCCGGCCTGGACGGGGGCGGCGGCGCCGCACTCGCCCGGAGGCGTCTCGGCAATCTCCGTAGAGGTCAAAGAACCGCTCGCCGCGGCCCAGAGATGGGCGGCGGCCCTCGGCGTCGAGGCTGACAGGGAGGGAGACGGCGCGGCCGTCCGACTGGTCAACGCCGGGCAGGTTTTGCGCTTCGCGTCCCTTCGCACCGGCCGCGCAGAGGGGATCACCGAAGTGACCCTCGCAGGCACCGGCCGGACCGGCATCCACGACATCGGCGGGGTCAGGTTCGTAGCGACCTAACCCAGAAGCCGGCTGTCCCGTCGCACGATCTCGGCATTGGTACGCTGAAGACGTGGCTTTGAGTTCCGACGAGCGCGATCGCTTCCTTACAACCCTGCGCAGCGACGCGGCGTTCCGCGAAGAGGTCCGTCGGGAGGTGCTTAGCGCCGAGCTGCTCGAGCTTCCCCAGCGATTCGCAGCGTTCGTCGAGGAGATGCACACCTTCCGGGAGGAGGTGCACGCCTTCGTGATGGAGATGCGGGCCTTCCGCGAGAGCACGGAGCGCCGGCTCGGGGCCTTGGAGAGCGTTACCGGGCGCCTGACCGACGACTCGGCGAAGCTGCGGGGGATGATCCTCGAGCAGACGATCAGGGGTAACCCCGGGTACTACCTGCGCCGCCATGCCAGGCGGGTGAAGCTCGCCGACCTAGACGACCTCCTCGACGACCTGGGGATCGCCGACATGGGCGACGACGACTACAAGGTCCTCGCCCGGACCGACGTGCTCGCAACCGGGCGGTCAAGCGAGGGTGGCAAGGCAGTCGTCTTCGTTGTCGAGGCGACATGGCGCGCCCACACCGGCGACGTCGATCGCCAGGCCGCCCGCCGCCGGATCCTCTCCGAAAGAGGGGTCGACGCCGTGGCGATCATCGCGTCCACGGAGGAGCCGAGCGAGCATGTTTGGAGCTACGCCACAAGCAATGGCGTGCTCCTAGAGACCGCGCTGGAAGCACACGCTGCCTGACTGTGTCACAGCGGGCGCCGAGGTCACCGCTTACGTCGTAGCGTTGTCTCCGCCGGTCGTTGGTCGCTGGTCGTATACGAGCAAGCGGACAGTGGGACGCGGGTAAGGAGATGCACTGCACCGAGCGGTTGAGCGCCGAGGGTGCGCTCACTTGGGTAGCCTGCATGGAGGCCCCAGTCCTCAAGCGGCCGGCAGTAAGGGAACTGGCTGGACCGTTTGACAAGCGTCGTATTGCCAACCTCGGCGAAAGGCTGACCGCTGAGCGATGTGGCCTCGGCTGAAGCCCTGAGCGGGGTGGACGACGCTACCAAGGTGGTCGCCATCCGGTTCGACGCCATCGACGACACCGCCGCTGGTTTCTATGAGCACCACGGGTTCAGGGCCGTTCCGGGCACCATGTGTCTCACCCTGAAGTTCTGACGTGGCTGCAGCTTGGCTGACTGACATTCGCTGGGGGTGGCCGCTCCTCGGTAGACCATCAGCAACCAGGGAAATCCTTGTCGGACGCGAAACGGGGGCGCAGACCGCCGACTCGGAGCGGCTACTAAAACGGGTGGCTGGTCGGGAGCCGGGTCGGTTTGTCGGTGACTCAGGCGTCGGTCTCCGGAGCGTCCCTTGTGAGGCTGTCGTCGCTGCTGTCGGGCGCATGGGTTGGCCCGTCGCCAGCAGGGTTGTGATTGCCGCACTGTCTTTCGCGGCGATTTCGCCAGGATTGCCTACGGAACCCGTCGTTGACCGAACGGCTTTTGCCTATATGCGTTACAGGCCAGTGAGGCGGCGGAGCCAGTCATCAACGGTGGTTAGCGTGGAGGGTGCGGTGGAACCGAGGAGCCGCTGCAGTCGCCGTTGCGAGATTGAGCGCACATATTCGGGCATGGCGAAGGAAGGCCGGTCGAGTCCTGCTCCGCCGACACCGACGTGGTGGGCGAACCCGCGATTGCGAGTGGTGATCGGTACCACTATCACAAGATTGACCGGCCAGGCGTTGAACGCGTTGGTCGACACGACGAGTACCGGTCGCGTGCCGCCCTGTTCGCCAGGGTCTACCGGGTCAAGCGCAGCGAGCCAAATCTCGCCGCGCTCAGGCATCTAAACGATCGGTAGTCGCTTGTTCCCAGTGGCGCCCTTCTGCGAGGTAATCGTCCCAGGCGTCTGGGTCCATCTCATGGAGTTGGGACATCTGCCGCGCAGCCTGTTCCATCAACGTCGCATCGGCTGCTTCTCGGGATAGCTGGTCAAGCAGCGCTCGTACAGTCAACCCACGAACTTTGGCGACGGTAGCGAAGCGGTCTCGTACCGCAACGGGTACCTTGAGGGATGTCAAGTCGGACACCCCTGCAGGATACCTATTTATGGCGCGGCTAGCTTCGGTTATGCGCTGACGATGAGTCCGTAGCCGTAGTCGACCGTGTCGCGCTAGAGGAGGTCCTGATGCCGACGCGCCCGAGCACCGCAGGCAAGGTCCGCTCGAACGCGTTCAACGCTTGTTTCCATCCGGGTGTGGCCGTCCCGGCTTCACCTTCTCTCGTCCCCGCCGAAGTGGACGTAGGTCCTTTGAGACCGAACTCGAACCGAGCCGCGAAGACGCCCTCATGGGAGCCGCCGAGCAGATCACCGACATCATCGACGCACTCATCGCTTCGCCCGGCATCACTGCCACGGGGCGGTCGCGGCGGGTCGGGGAACTGGTAGGTCGGGGGTGGGGGCGGTCTTACGCCAGACACATCCTTCCCCCGAGGCGGCGCCTCCGAGGACGCCGGCTGCGGGGTCCGGCGTAGCACGCTTTGCGGTCACGCATCTCGTAGGCGACCGAGCTCATGACCCAAGCTCCGCCTGGCGCGACCCGGTGAGCCGGCACGGCGTAGGATCTCGGGCCATGAGATGACCACCGCGGTGAACCCGAGGGTGTCCTCGCCGCAGCGAACTCCTTTGCAATCACTGACCGCCATCTGCGGACTCCAGTGCTGCTTGCGCGACAGCGAGGATCTGACCGGCAAGCTCGACCGCCCGGGTGGCGTCGCGGGAGGTGGCCTCGTCGAGGTCCCCCGGGTATCGGCCTTCGATCGCCCAGCGGGTGAGATCTTCGAGATCCACGTCGAGCAGCCGGCTGGCGGTCTCTTCGGCGAGCATTCGTGCAAGTCGGAGCAGGTTGTGGGTCTTCGGCGGATCGAGGTCAGACGAGACCACCAATGCCTTAATGGCCTTCTCGGCTCCATGCTGGATCCTCGGCCGCCCACCGCAGCCACCTGCGAGCCTGTTCGTGGGCGACAGATGCCGGTTCATCCATGGACGACAGCTCCTTCGCGCAGCGCTACCCGGACGACGCCGGGCGCAGCCGCCCGCTCTTCTAGTTCGGCGACGTCGGTGACGACAAGGTCGATCGGAACCGGCAGATCGCGAAGCGACCGGAGCATGGACACCACAGCGTCGTGATGGCGGAGCCGCAGCTCGGGCAGGATGACGAGCAGGTCGACGTCGGAATCGCTCCCGTCGTCACCACGCGCGATCGAGCCAAACAGCACGATGCGATAGGGAGCGAACTGCTCGACCAGTCGCTGGACGATCTTCGGCACCCACTCCGACAGTGCCAGACCGTCGTAGCGGGCCTTGCCGTCTCGCACCTCGTAGGTGACTCGGCTCATGACCGAAGCTCCGGCTGGACCGAACCCGGCGAGCCGGCACGACGGACGATCCCGGGCCACGACGTGACCAAAGCGTTAAACCCGAGGGCGTCCTCGGCCGGGCCCCGGCGCCCCCATATCGCGTAGAGGCGATAGGCGAGATCGCGTGCCGGCTCGCCGAGAGCACCCAGACGGCACACCAGGACTGAGGCACCCGACTCGCTGCCGTCATCCCACGGTGCGTTCACCAGCTGTTGGGTCACCTCCCACACCGGCATACGCTCGTCGGTGGTCGGATCCCAGTCCGGGGCAAGCTCTGCACGCCGCACCCGCCTCCCCGAGCTACAAGGACAGCCTCCTCCAGGCCCTTCACCGACACGTTGGTTGCACGGGCCAGGCCTTCAGCAGGGCCGTAGCCGGAGAGCAGGTGGTCGACGCCGCACTCGGCCAAATCCAGCTCGTCGCCGTCCAAGGGCACCTCGATGCCCCGGGCCCGCCCGAGCGAGCGCCGGTGTCCCCTCGGGACGAGCCACACCCGCCGCCAGTCCTCCAGCCGGCGAGGCGGGCAGGCCACTCTCCGGGCTCGAAGCGCCGCTACCTTGGCCTTCGTGGCACGCGCGGGCGTAGCAGGACGCGACACAGCCCAAGGTTACATCCCCCGTTGAAAAGGTGGTGGGAGAGCAGACCCCCCGCACCCTGGGCATGCGCTGTGCTCGACTTCGGGGCCGCCGAGGGCGGTATCTTCGACTTGGGGCGCCGGTCCGTGGCTCGATGGGCGGTGCGCCGCTCCACGTGTCAGTGGAGGGAATAGCGTCAGCGTGAACGGCGCCGCTGCCCTATCTCGCCCAATGACAGGCTGGGTACGGTCGGGCTCGTGCTCTCCGGGGCGCGTAATCGGGGGTGACTACGCCAGCTACGTGGTTGATGCAAGCCCCGCGGTTGCGGTAAAAGAACAGGTAAAACCTTGGGGGTTTGCCTTTAATCGGGAGCCGCTCCGGTAGGTGGTTCTCGATATAGCCGATGAGGTCCTTGTTCGGTCGAAAAGGCGGCGGCTCAGGCCGACTCTTCGTCGGTTTCGGGTCTGGCGCGATTTGAGGGGCCTTCTCGTCATGCATGCTACCGACCTCCCATAGAGGCGACTATACCGGCAACGACCAGAGCGGCAGCGAAGGCCAGGAAGCCGACGGCGGCACGGACCCACCATCTACCGAATCGTGGGTACTTGCCGTGGTCAGATGATGTTAGTTCTGGCAGTAGAGTTCAGAGCGGAGCGCGTCCGACCCATAGGCGACATCG
>JAJZDJ010000004.1:0-47245 GCA_021828685.1 Actinomycetes bacterium
TCGCGCCGCCTGGCCCGCTTCGAACCGGTCGAATTTGACAGTCGGATCGTCGAGTTGGTCGAGCGGACCGCCTCAAGGCTGGGATATTCGACACGAAGACTTCCCTCCGGCGCGGGCCACGACGCGCAGATGCTCTCGAGGATGTGCCCGTCGGGCATGGTGTTCGTTCCTAGCGTCGGCGGAATCAGCCACAACCCGAAGGAGTTCACTTCCCCCGAGCACCTCGAGGCCGGAGCGAACGTCCTTCTCGGCGCGATGCTCGAGCTCGCCGAAAGTGAACTTCTAGACTTCAGCGACGAACGCGAGGCGGTAGCGCATTGACCCGGTCGATTCGTGTAGCAGCAGCACAGCTCGGCCCGGTGGCGCGCGACGAGAGCCGTTCGTCGGTCGTCGCCCGGCTGGTAGGTCTGCTCGGCAGCGCCGCCGACAGGGGAGCGGAGCTTGTCGTGTTTCCCGAGCTAGCGCTGACGAGCTTTTTCCCGCGGTGGTGGGTGGACCCTCTAAGCGAAGCTGACCACTGGTACGAGTCCGAGATGCCGGGCCCGCAAACCAGACCGCTCTTCGAGGAAGCCGCAAGGCGGAAGGTCGGCTTCTTCCTCGGTTACGCGGAGCTCACCGGGGACGGGCACCGCTACAACACGGCTGTCCTGGTCGACCGCGAGGCGAGGATCGTTGCCAAATTCCGGAAGGTCCACATTCCAGGTCACGAGCGCTTCGAGGCTCGACGGCCTTTCCAGCACCTCGAGCGGTACTACTTCGAGCCTGGCCCGGACGGCTTCGAAGTGCACGACTTCTTAGGGGCGAAGGTGGGAATGATGATCTGCAACGACCGCCGCTGGCCCGAAACCTACCGGGTGATGGGTCTCCAAGGCGTCGAGCTGATCCTTTGCGGCTACAACACACCGGTACACTACGCCCCTGATCCGTCACAGGACGCGCTCGCGGGATTCCACAACCACCTCGTCATGCAGGCTGGTGCCTACCAGAACGGGACGTGGGTGGTCGCGACGGCCAAAGGTGGCATCGAGGAGGGCGTCGACTCGCTCGCGCAGAGTGCGATAATCGCGCCGTCTGGCCAGATCGTGGCTCAGGCGCTCACCAACGCCGACGAGGTGATCGTCGCCGACTGCGACCTCGACTGGTGCGACAACTACAAAAAGACGCTGTTCGACTTCGAGCGCTACCGCCGCCCCGAATGCTACGGCCTCATCGCGGCCGCTCCAGAGCGAACACACGACGAACGCCAACAACCCGAGGAAAGCCGGAGCCGGTGACGATAGTCCAACGAAATGACGATACGAGCCTCGCTGAAGCTGTCACCATGACCGTCAACGGCATCCCGGTGACCGTTCGAGGCGACCACCCGCATCTGCTGAGCGCATTGCGCGAAGAGTTGGACATAACGTCGGCGAAAGATGGCTGCTCGCCGTCGGGGCAGTGCGGCTGCTGCAGCGTCATGGTAGACGGGAAGGTCACCGTGTCGTGTCAGTACCCGATGTCGAAAGCCGCCGGGCGGTCCGTCGTCACGCTCGAAGGTGTCAGCGCCGAGGAGCGCGCCCGCTACTCCCGCGCCTTTGCGGCCCACGGTGGGCTGCAGTGCGGGTTCTGCATCCCCGGTATCGTGATGCGGGCGAAGGCGCAGATAGACAAAAAGGGTGCGGATCTTTCGCGCGACGACATGGCTCGCCATCTCGGGGCGCACCTTTGTCGCTGCACCGGCTACGTCAAGGTACTCGACGCGATCTCCTGCGTGGCGGCCGGAGATGACTGCACCCCGGAGATCCTCGGCGGGATCGGCAGCTCGGGAGCGCGCTACCAGGCTGAGGAGTTGGTACTCGGCGACCGAGGGTACGTAGACGACCTCCGCGTACCGGGAATGCTCCACGCGGCGCTCCGACTTACAGATCACGCCCGAGCCGACGTGCTCGGCATTGATGCGACAGCAGCGCGCAAAGCGCCCGGCGTGGTCGCGGTGTTCGACGCGAGGCACCTTCCCGGGGACCTGCGGGTCGGGATCCTCCACAAGGACTGGCCCGTGATGATCCCTCCCGGTGGTCGCACGTCGTTCGCCGGAGATGTCCTGGCGGTCGTCGTCGCGCAGACCCGCGAGCAGGCCCGCTCGGGCGCAGCGCTCGTAGAGGCGGAATACCGGGTGTTTGATCCTCTCGTCGATCCCGAGGCGGCTCTCGCCGGCGGCGAGATCGCCGTGTGGGGTACCGACACGAACGTCTTGTCGGTGTCAGCCTACTCACGCGGCGACGTGGATGCCGCTCTGTCCTCGAGTCCCCACATCGTGTCAGAGACGTTCGTGACCCAACGAGTCGAGCACGCCTTCTTGGAGCCCGAGTCGACTCTCGCTGTCCCGCGACCTGACGGTGGTATCCACGTCTACTCGGGAAGCCAAGGCGTTTGGGACGACCGTGACCAGATAGCCGCATGCCTCGGCGTCGGGACCGACAAGGTCAGCGTCGAGCTTGTAAGCAACGGCGGCGCATTCGGTGGCAAGGAGGACATGTCCAACCAGGCGCACGCAGCGCTGGCGGCATGGCTTCTCAAAGCGCCGGTCAAGTGCACGCTATCGCGCGAGGAGAGCTTCCGGATCCACGCCAAACGCCATCCGATCACGATGACCTACGATGCGGGCTGCGACGACGAGGGCCGGCTGACGGCCGTCCGGGCGAGGATGATCGGAGACTCGGGCGCTTACGCCAGCGTCGGCATGAAAGTCCTGGAACGAGCCGCCGGGCACGCGACTGGGCCGTACAGAGTTCCGGCGGTGGACGTCGAGGCGATCGCAGTGCGGACCAACAACCCGGTGTGCGGGGCGTTTCGGGGTTTCGGCGCGAATCAGGCGCAGTTCGCCATGGAAGGGATGATGGACCGCCTCGCGGAGCGTTTGGGGATAACCGGCCTAGAGATCCGGCGTCGAAACGTGATCGAGCCCGGCGAGGTCTGGGGACCCGGTCAGATCATGGACGACGGATGCGAAGGTGCGCGGCGATGCCTAGAAGCACTGGCGGAGCGATACGAGACCGAACGCGACGCCGGTAAAGCCGTGGGGATAGGACTCGGTTTGAAGAACTCTGGCCTCGGCAACGGCTACCGGGAGGTGTCGCGGGCGGTGGTCCGCTTCGAAGACGACGGTAAGGTCGTCGTGCGCCACGGGTGGACCGAGATGGGCCAGGGCATCCACACGGTTGCACAGCAGGTGGCCGTCGAGGAGTTGGGCGTCGACGCGGCGAACGTCAGGGTGGTCGTCGACACCAGCCGCGAGCTCGGCGACGGCCAGACGACCGGCAGCCGCGGGACGCTGATGGGGGCTGGAGCGGTCCGCGACGCGTGCCGTAACGCGGATACAGCGGGTAGGGAGTGCGGCGTCGACTACAGGGGCGAGTTCGTGGTGGACTGGACGCAGCACTTAGGCGAGGTGGAGAACCCGACGATCCATTCGGCGTTCGGCTACGCCGCGCAGCTGGTCGTCGTCGATCCCGAGTCCGAAGAGGTGGAGGTGGTGGTCGCCGCGCACGACGTGGGACGCGCCGTGAACCCCGTCTTGTGCGAAGGCCAGATCGAAGGAGCGGTGCACATGGGCCTCGGCTACGCGCTGAGCGAGGACTTCCCGGCCGACGAGCGGGGCTTTCCTGTCAAATGGACTTTGCGCTCGCTCGGAATTCTTCGCGCGAAGGACGTACCGCCGATCGAGGTCCACCTCGTCGAGGTGCCGCAGCCCCGCGCCCCCTACGGGATCAAAGGAGTAGGCGAGATCGGGCTCGTCCCGACAGCCGGCGCAGTCGCGGCCGCGCTTCACGCTGCCGACGGGATTTGGCGCAACCAGCTCCCGATGAAACGTCGATGACCTACCCGGTCGCCCTTTACCTTCAAGACGCGCACAGCATCCGTGACGGAATGTCGTTCTGCGCGTACGCCGAGCGCAAAGGCTTCAGCGCCGTCTGGCAGGCGGAGAGCCGACTCGTACGCGAGGCGACCGTTCCGCTCGCCGCCTACGCAACGGTCACCGAGAATCTTCGGGTCGCATCAGGCGTCTCCGACATCTGGTCCCGCAATCCCGCCCGGCTCGCTGCCACTTTCTCCACGCTTGACGATCTAGCCCCTGGAAGGGTGATACTCGGACTCGGCGCTTGGTGGGACCCGTTGGCGGCGAAGGTCGGGATCGTGCGGCGGCGACCTCTTAGCGTGATGCGGGAAGTTTTGACCGTAGTCAGAGGACTCCTAGCGAACGAGACCGTTACTTTCCACGGGGAGTGGGTCGACCTCGACGGTGTGGAGCTCGACTACGTCTACCAAGATCGCCGGGCGAAGGCGGTGCCGATCTACATTGGCGCCACCGGCATGAAGATGATGGAGCTCGCCGGTGAGATCGCCGACGGCGTGGTGCTCAATTACCTCGTCTCGCCGGACTACAACGACCAGGCTATGAGCCATCTCCAAGTGGGTTTGGAACGGGCCGGTCGGAGCATGGACGACATCGACCGACCCCAGCTGGTGGTCTGCTCGGTGCACGACGACGAGCAGGTCGCTTTGGACATGGCGCGCCTCATGGTCACCCAGTACCTGGGCCAGCAGCCCCACATCATGGCAGCGTCCGGGGTGCCGCAGTCGTTACTCGACGCGGTCGGCGAGGTGCTCACCTGGCCGGCTACGCACGAGCAAGTCGAGAAGGCGTCGAAACTTGTCCCCGACGAGGTCGTGAGGATGCTCACCGCCTCAGGCACGCCCGAACAGGTCCGTTCGCGTGTAGCCGACTACGTTGCCCACGGGGCTACCTGCCCGATCCTCTACCCGCTGGGCGACGTCACGGCGATGATCGACGCCTTCGCGCGATGAGCCGAAACCCACTACCCTTGGAGGGGTGCTGATCTCGATGTCTGACAGGTGAAGGAGTCCCGCTCACCTGAGACGGTGAAAGAGATCGAATCGAAGACGATCCGCTTGTTTGCTCTCGTCGCCGATGACCTTGCTGGCGCTACGCACGCATTGTTGAGCGGCGACAACGACCTGTTTCAGATTCTCGCCGAGCGCGAGCAGGTCATCGACGACTTGTACGTGGAGATCGAGGCTCTCGCGAATCAGCAGATCGCAGAGATGGCGGTCGGGCGAGACGACTTGCGGCTCCTCTTGAGTGTGCTTCGCATAGTCCCGGAGCTCGAACGTTCCCACGACCTCGTCGTGCACATCGCCCGTTACGCCGATCACGGGCTGTCAGGTGAGATGACGCCGCGCTTGCGGGGAATAGTCGAGAGGATGGGCAGCATAGGCGCCGAGATGTGGCGCAACACGGCCGAGTCGTGGTTCGAGAAGGACAGCGGAGCTGCCGAGCGCCTCGACGAGCGCGACGAGGACCTCGACAGCCTTCACGCAGCGTTGATCGCCGAGCTGGCTTCGGGAAAGATGTCGATCCCCGTGACGATGGACATGACCCTGGTCGGTCGGTTCTTCGAGCGCCTCGGCGATCACGCCGTCAACGTGGCCCGCCGCGTTGCATTCCTGGCAGGCCCGGAGAGCACGCCGTAGAAATTTCGCGAGCCCGCCGGTGAAGTCATGGGTGCTCGGCGTCGCCGGTATCGCCGGAGCCGGTGTCGCGCTCGCCGTCAACAGCCGTGACGCCGGGGCTGCGGCGTCTCAGGCGTGGCCAGCGTTCGTTCTGGTAGCAGGCCTGCTTCTCGTCGGGTTGGTGGCCGCCGAGGACGGTCTTTTCGCCGCTGCGGGCGCTGCTCTGCGCCGGGCCTGCCCTAACTCGCTGCTCCTATTTTGCGGGATGGCAGCCCTGATCATGGTCGTGAGCGCAGTCCTCAATTTGGACACCGCCGTAGCGTTCTTGACGCCGGTGGCTGTCAGCGCCGGCGGCCGGAGCACCGATGCGGGGCTTGAGGAGGGGCTCGAGGAGGGGCGCCCGAACGTAGGCGCTGCGCTGCTTCCCGCCTGCATTCTCTTGTCGAATGCCGGCTCGCTGCTGCTACCGGGATCGAATCTGACGAACCTGATCGTCGTCACGCACGCTCGGATCAGCGGCGGCTCCTTCGCCTCGCGGATGTTCCTGCCGTGGATCGCCGTCGGTCTCGTCACTGCTGGTGTCGTTGCGGTGTTGTCGCGCGACTCTCTCAGGGCGAAGCGCGACGGGTCTCCGACGCAACTAGGCGGGGAGAGCGCAAGCGCAGAGGAGTCCCCAGGCAGGCCGCGCTTAGGGGTGGGTGCCGTCGGTATCGGGGCGGCGGTAGCGGCGATGCTCCTCCTCGGATCGCCGTCGCTTGTCGTATTAGCCGTCGGGGTGGCAGCGGTCTGTGCCCGGATGTTCGGTGCCCGGATGCTCGGGGTCCGGGCGCCCGGCGGGTCGGTGAAGGTGGCCCGCGTGGCGCAGGTGCTCAACCTGCCGGTCCTCGTGGGGCTCATGGGTCTCGCGACGGCTGTGGGCACTCTGGGTCGCCTGTGGTCGGGACCATCGGAACTTCTCGGCCACTTGGATCCTTTGGGAACCGCAGTAGCGGCTGCGGTCTCTACTGTCCTAATAAACAACCTGCCTGCGGCCTCGCTCTTGTCCGCTCGGGCAGTGACGCACCCCCTCGCGTTGCTCATCGGCTTGGACGTGGGTCCGAACCTGTTCGTGTCCGGCTCGCTGGCGTGGGTCCTGTGGCTTTCGTCCGCTCGCGCCTGTGGTGTGGATCCGGGACTGCGCCGCGCACTTCGCATCGGCGTCGTAGCAGCGCCTCTCGGCACTCTAGCCGGCGTCGCAGCACTCATGCTGACGGCCTAAGCTAACCTCAAAGCCTAGCCGTCTCCCAATTAAACGGAGATCGTGGGGGTTAGCGGATCTACAGTTTCCCAATAGCCGGCAGACTAAGTGTATACGGACCAGACCCTGCGATAGCAGCAAACTGAGACCGAAGGTGCTCGCCGAGTGAGGTCACGTACACTTCAATACTGTTGGAGTTGACGCGCACAACCCAATTGATCACGCCGATCGCATCAAGGGCTTGTCCCTTGGAATCCAGCGTCTCGAGGTATGACTGCAGCTGGCTGAGCGAATAAGTAACGCGGACGACGGGTACCCCGTTGAAGGTGCTGGGTATATTAGGGCTCGCAACATACACCGCTCGCGGGGTAGGGCCCTGTTCTAGAGACACCCCAGCGTAGTCGGCTCCGAAATGAGCCTGCGCCGCTGCCTCAAACGCCGCGCTGGGAGACGTCACGGTTGGAAGTGGCAGTGCACTATTTCCCGCGAGAGGAGGTACTGCATCTGCATTGATCGTCGTAGTAGGCGAAGGTCGAGGGACCTCTCCTCCCCCGGAACTCGTCGTATGACCAGAAGCGGGTGCAGAGGTTGAGTACCCAGTACCGGCTCCGACGCTGCTCTTCCTCGGGCTTGTACGGTGGTTTACCACGACAGTTATCGCCGCTGCAAGTGTGAGCACGACAACAACTGCTGCCCCAGTCCATTTCCAGCGACGCACCCCCCGTAAGCCAGCATCACCGAAGTCCCTAGCTGATCTGCCCACACGTGGCTCGCTCTAGAACTCGATAGCCGAAAGCTCCGGGTACCAGCGCGACACCCGCTCGCACGCGGAGCGCCAGCGGTCGCGTTGCGGGTCGCGGCCTGAAGGCTCCACCACCGTCTTCGGTCGCCAAGCCGCTGCGATCTCCTCCGTGGAAGCCCACGTCCCGTCGACGAGGCCGGCAAGGTACCCGGCTCCGAGGGTCGTCGCTTCGAGCTCGCGCGACACTTCCACCGGCCTACCGCAGGCATCGGCAAGCGCCTGGACGAACACCGTGTTTGCAGACATTCCTCCGTCGACGCGCAGCGCTCCCACCGTGAGGCCCGAATCGGCTTCGGCGGCTTCGAGCAGGTCGGCGCCGCTGTGTGCTACGCCCTCGAGGACCGCCCGCACGACGTGCGCCGACCCCGATCCTCGCGTGAGACCGAAGATCGCACCCCGGGCCCCGAAGTCCCATTGCGGCGTCGCTTGGCCGAGGAAGGCCGGTACAACCACGACGCCGTCGGTGTCGTCGCACTCGGAGGCGACGCGCTGCGAGTCTGCGGCGTTTGTGAGTAGACCCATGTCCTCCGCGAGCCAGTCCACCGCTCCGCCCGCGGTCAACATCAACGCCTCCAGACCCCAGGTCGCCTCCCCGGAGCGCTGCCACGCGATTATGGGAAAGCAGCCGTGCCGGCTTCGCTCGCCCGAGCCTGGCGACGAAGGACCAGTGCAGATGTCGAGCATCCCACCCGTCCCGAAAGTCGCTTTAGCGAGCCCCGGCAGTGTTGCGCCCTGGCCTACGAGGGAAGCCTGCTGGTCCCCGATCAGACACCTCAATGGCAGCGGGATTGACAGTGTGTCCGCAATGCCGAGTTCCCCGCAGGAGTCCACGACCTCGGGAAGCCATGCCGCATCGAGTTCCAGTGCAGCTAGCACGTCGGGGGCCCAGCCGGCCGCCGCCAGACTGTAGATTCCGGTGAGGGCGGCGTTGGTTGCGTCGGTGACGTGACGGGAGGAGCGAGTCAGGTTCCACGCCACCCAGGATTCGACGGTACCCAGGCGGATATCCGACTCGTCGATGCCCGCGAGGCGGCCCTGCTGTACCTGCCACGCGAACTTCGTGGCGGACTGGCTCGGCGACAGGCGAAGCCCTCGACCTTGAAGCTCCAGGCAGGTTCCGGCCGTGCGGAGGTCCTGCCACGCAAGGCCGGGGGCGATGGGCGCCCCGGTTCGGGCGCTCCACGCAATCGCCGACGCCCGCTGCGTCGTCACCGCCAACGAAACCGGCCGCTCGCCTCCCAACGCCGCTTTCGCAAGGGCGCTCTCTGCGCAATCGACGGCGGCGGTTGCGAGCGCGACAGGGTCGATCTCGACGAGGCCGGGATAAGGGTTCGACGGAGGCTGGCGGACCCTGCTTGTATGGGTGACGTTACCATCGTCATCGACGATTGCCGCCCGCACGCTGCTCGTCCCTACGTCGATGACAAGGACGCTCACAGGTCGAATCCGAGCTTGCCAGGATTGAGGATCCCGTTTCGGTCCAAAGCCGACTTGATTGAGCGCATCACATCCAAGCTCGCGCCGTGCTGGCGGCGCATGTAGCGGGAACGGTTCACTCCGACGCCGTGGTGATGCGAGAGGGTTCCCCCGTTTGCCAGTGTCGTGAATGTGACAGCGTCGAAGGCAGCGTCGTAGAAGCTTTCGGCGCTCTCCCTGGGAGGCCGCCCTGCGAAGCTGAAGTAAAGGCAGGCGCCGTCGCTGTAGGCGTGGGACTGGTGGGCGGAAGCCGCGACAATCCCGTCGATGGAGCGCAGCGCCGCCATCGACTCGCTGTAGATTGCTTGCAGGGACCTCCATGATCCGGCCACTTCTACAGTATCGACGACGAGACCGGCGCCGACCAGCTCCGCAATATCGGGGATCCGGTTGCGGTGCTCGAACCAACGATCCACCGGCGCCGCGCCGAGCTCGGTCGCGCCTGCGCACTCGTCCCCGACGACTCCCATAACCGCGCCGATCAGAGTCTCGTCGCCCTCGTCGAGGACTACGAGGACGGCGCCGCTTTCGAAGTCGAAGTTGCGTTTCGACTCCGTCTGGTCATACAGGCGCAAGACAGCCGGCGTGGCACCGCGCTGCAAGATCCGCCGGCACGCTTCGAGGCCGGAGGCGAACTCCGGGAACGCCCACGCAGCTCTTCGCTCCGCTGGAGGTATCGGCCGGGCGCGCATGCGAACAGACGTTACGACCCCCAAAGTTCCTTCGCTGCCGAGGAACAACTCGTTTAGGTCCGGGCCCGCCGCCGAGCGCGGGTACGCACCGCCTGTCCGGATCACTGTTCCATCGGCGAGCACGACCTCCAGCCCGACGACGATGTCCTCGATCTTTCCGTAGCGAGTCGAATACTGGCCTGCGCCACGACAGGCGACCCAGCCGCCTACCGTCGACATCTCGATCGACTGGGGCCAGTGGCCGACCGTGAGAGCGTGCCTGTCTCGCAGCTCCGTCTCGAAAGCGAGGCCGAATGTGCCTGCACGGGCCTCGACCGTCTGGCTGATCGCGTCGACGTCGCTGATTCCGCTCAGCCCGGTCATGTCCATCGAAACGCCACCATGGAGGGGGACGCTTCCACCGCACACGCCGCTGGCCCCTGCGAAGACCGTGAGAGGCACGCAGACCTCGTTGCACAAGACGACGACGGCCGACACCTCCGCCGTCGATGCGGGAGCGACGACGACCTGCGGGAGGGCGGGGAGAGTTGCTTCGGCCGCCCAAAGCGCCGACAGCGGCCACCAGTCTCTTCCGGCTTCGGCCCTCGCCTCGTCCGAAACGCTGACTGCGCTGCACGCGGAGCGGAGACGCCCGAGGAGATCATCGGAGAGCGCCGGCTCGGGGTTCGGGACTGCAAAGCGCGGGGCGTTGCGCGCGGCGCCAGCGCCGGCGCTGAGCGATCCGGGAGGCGGCGTGCGCGTCACCCGCTGGGATTGCGTTGTCACGCTGACGTGTCGGAGAGGGGCGGAACGGTACCGGCGGGGAGCTCCTGTACCCCTTCGGCGCGCATCTCGGCTTCGACACTCGACGCGAAGGCTGCCACTTGGCGCTCGCTTTCGGCGGCGTCCCAACCCAGCTCGGCGGCAAGAAGCCGGGCGACTTCGGCGGAGCATTCGAGCGCGGCGCGCCGATCGAGGATCCGAGCCCGCGTCCGACGCGACAGCACATCGTCGACGTTGCAGGCCATCTCGGATCGAGCGGCCCAAAGGACTTCGACCTTGAGGTAGGAAAGCCGAGGGTGCAGACGCCCGGCGAGGTCGGCCTGATCGGCGCACAGCGCCAGGACGTCGCCTGTCTCGCTGCCGTGGCGTCCCGCCAGATGCACGAAGTCGGCATCGCGCACCCCGAGGCGTCTCGCCAGGGCCTCCGCTTCGGTCCCGGGACGTCCCGAGTTCGTCGCGCCGACGAGGGGAAGCCGTTTGGTCGGGGAGGGGCTGAACGCAGGATGCGGCGCTACGTGGCCGTCGCTTCGACGCCGCGAGGTCCGTTTCGCTACCTCGCGGCCTGCTCGGCGCAACCGGGGATCCGAAGCTATACGCGAGAAGCCCGATCCTGAAGTCTCGGTAGGGTCGAGGACTCTGTCGACGGTGTCAGCCGCCATCTTGCGGTAGGTGGTCAGCTTCCCGCCTGTGACTGTCACCAGCCCGTTCGGGGCGACAATCACTTTGTGACGCCTCGAAAGGTCCGCCGTCCGCGCCGACGATGCGTCGCTGACGAGCGGCCGGAGGCCTGCCCAGGTCGCGGTGACGTCGTCAGGCGTCAACTCGGCCGACGTCCAAGCGTTGACGGCCCGAAGCACGTATTCGACGTCGGCCTTGCTGCACTGCGGATCGTCGAGAGGTCCGTCGTAGTCGGTGTCGGTCGTTCCGATGTACGTGTAGCGCCCGTCCCCGCTCGGGCCGGTGGCTTCGTCGGCAGCCCAGGGGACCACGAACACCGATCTGCGGTCTCCGGGAACGCTGATGACTGACGCGTAGTCGCATGGAAGCCTGGAAGCGGGGACCGTGACGTGGATGCCCTTGGCTGGTCGTAGAGAGAATCCAGCCTTCTCCGACGCGCCGGCTGAGGCGATCTCGCCGGACCACACGCCGCCGGCGTTGACTACCGTCTTCGCCTTCACGACGGTCCCGTCGCGAAGACGTGCTCCGCACACTTTTCCGCCCTCCTCGATAAGTTCCTGCAGCGGCGAGTAGTTGGCGACGCACGCACCTAGCGAAGCGGCGGTCCGGGCGAGGGCGAGTGTCAGGCGGGCATCGTCTGCCTGAGCGTCCCAATAAAGGAACGACGCGACGAGCGTCTCGGCTCGCAGAACCGGGAAGTGCGCTAGCGCCTCCTCAGAGCTGATCCGGCGGTGACGCCGGCCGATCCGGAGACCTCCGGTGATGTCATAGAGCCACAACGCCGACTGATAGGCCTTGGCGACGCTCCTGGTCGCGACGCCGTCCTTACCGAACAGCGGCACGAGGAACGGCAGCCGGTGAACGAGGTGGGGTGCATTCGCGAGGAGGATCTGGCGTTCGTGGAGCGCCTCGTATACGAGCAGGTAGTCGTGCTGCTGGAGGTATCGCAGCCCACCGTGAATCAGCTTCGACGACTTCGACGAGGTGCCCGAAGCGAAGTCCGTGGCTTCTATCAATGCCGTACGTAGGCCCCGCGACGCCGAGTCGAGCGCCACTCCACACCCGGTTACGCCGCCGCCGACGACGAGCACGTCAAAGGTCTCGTTGGCAAGCCGGGAGAGCGCTTCCATGCGATCGAAGGAGGTCGTCATGCCTACAAGATACCGAGCGTGCCGGCCCCCGGCGTGTGGCACTCCGAGCGTCGCGCAGGCGTGTCCGGAAAACGCTCTGCTTCCACTAGCCTACGACGATGTCGCTCCAGGGTTGCGTACTGGCCCCAGAGCCGGCAGACCTTTAGACGGACGCCTAGGACAAAAGGAAAAGGACAGGCCCAAATGGCAGATTTGAACGGTTCCAAGACCCACGACAACTTGAAGGAGGCTTTCGCTGGTGAAAGCCAGGCCAACCGGCGTTACCTCTACTTCGCCCAGAAGGCCGACATAGAGGGCTACCCCGACGTCGCCGCCTTGTTCCGTTCGGTAGCGGAAGGCGAGACCGGGCACGCGTTCGGGCACTTCGACTTCCTTGCCGAGGTCGGCGACCCGGTCACGGGAGTAGCGGTCGGCGAGACGGAGGACAACCTCAAGTCGGCGATCGAAGGTGAGACCTACGAGTACACCGAGATGTACCCGGGTTTCGCCAAAACCGCCCGCGACGAGGGCTTCGCCAACATCGCCGAATGGTTCGAAACTCTCGCCAAGGCGGAGAAGAGCCACGCAGGCCGCTTCACGAGCGGTCTCGGGAGTGTCTCCTGAATTTGGCAACTCGCCCAGGCGGAGCTTGTAGAAGCTCCTCCACCGGCGGCCGAAGTGGGCTCGAGTGACGGTCACATACGACCCGAAGCACCCGAAGTATTTCGACGAAGGCGACCTGCGCGGCGAGCTCAGCCGCGTGTATGACCTGTGCCACGGATGCCGGCTTTGCCTGTCGCTCTGCCCGTCGTTTCCGACCATGTTCAACCTGATAGACGCGAAAGACGGCGACGTCGAGGCGCTCTCGACGGCAGAGCAGGACAAGGTCGTAGACGAGTGCTATCAGTGCAAACTCTGCTACATCAAGTGCCCTTACGTGCCGCCGCATGAGTGGGAGCTCGACTTTCCGAGGCTCATGCTCCGCGCGGCCGCTAACCGGCGCAAAAGCATCCCCGAACGGGTGACCACCCAGGTCCTGGCGCGCACCGACCAGTCGGGGCGGCTCGCGACCGCGGTCGCCCCTCTGGCCAACGCTGCATTGTCAAAGCCGGGAACGCTGGCGCGCAGGGTGATGGAGAAGGCGGTGGGTATATCGGCGCAGCGCATGCTGCCGCCGTACACCCGGGTGCGTTTCACGACGTGGTTCAAGCGCCGGCGCCAGTCGAGCGGTGGGGAGCGAGGAGACGCAGCAGTGTCGCAGGCGAGTGTGGCAGTATTCCCCACCTGCCTCGTCGAGTACCAGAATCCGGCGGTCGGCCAGGACCTCGTAAAGGTGTACGAGCGCAACCGCGTCGACTGCCAACTGGTCGATGGCGTCGGATGCTGCGGCGCTCCGTGGCTGCACAGCGGTGAGTTCGACTCGTTCACCCGCCAAGCCAGGAAGAACCTGCCCGGCCTCGCAGCCGCTGTCCGTTCGGGCCGGGACATCGTGGTGAGCCAGCCCACCTGCGGATACGTGCTCAAGCGCGACTATCTCGACTATGTGGGCGGCGAGGAGGCTCAACTCGTCGCTAAGCACACCTACGACGCTTCGGAGTACCTTTGGCGGCTCCATAAGGATCCCGACAAGAGCCTGGACACCGACTTCGACGGGGACGTCCCGGAGAACATCACCTACCACGCTCCGTGCCATCTCCAGGCCCAGAACATCGGGCTTCGCAGCCGGGACCTGCTCAAGCTGACCGGAGCGAAGGTGACGACGGTGGCGAAGTGCTCGGGGATCGACGGGACTTGGGGTCTGCGCGCAGAGAACTACGAGCTGGCGCGAAGCGTCGCGAAGCCCCTCGAGGACGCTGTTGCGAAGTCCGGCTCCGCTGCTGTAGCGGGGGACTGCCAGCTCGCCAACACTGCGATCGCCGAGGGAACTGGGCGACTCTCACGGCACCCCCTGCAGATCCTGGCGAGGGCATACGGGATCGCAGAAGAAGTCTGACCGAGAAAGACTGAGGAGGATGGCGATGGCGTCCAGAGCGCTGCAACTCGCCGACATAGTCGACGTACGGGCATACGAACGAGAGCGCGAAGCGCTTCGAAGGGAGATCATCGCGCTCAAAGACACGAGGCGCGTGGCGGTCGGGCCGGTCGTCAGCGTGGTGTTCGAGAACCGTGACACGATCCGCTTCCAGGTCCAGGAGCTAGCTCGTGCGGAGCGTGCCTTAACCGACGACGCCGTCTCGGAGCTTCTGGCTACCTACAACGCTCTGATACCTGAGCCCGGGCACCTGTCGGCCACGTTGTTCATCGAGCTGACGTCCCGAGAGGAGATGGAGCGCTGGCTTCCCAAGCTTGTCGGCGTGGAGGACTCCCTCCGCTTGGAGATAACCCAACCGGGTGAGGGCTCGGCTTCTGAGGTCGTGCGCGGCGAGACGGAGGCGACGCATGCTGCGCAGCTGACCCGAGCGGAGGTGACAGCGGCTGTGCACTTCGTCTATTTCGACTTCACGCCCGAGCAGGTCGAGCGCTTCCGTACCGGTAACGTCGCGCTCGCGGTCGAGCACCCGGCGTACCCCGAGCGCACCGAATTGCCGGCCTCCACGAAGGCCAGCCTGCTTAGCGACCTCGACCTCGACCGCTGAACCGCTTGGCGGGGTCAGCTGGCGTCACCTGGTGATGGGCGGCCTGTCGGCAAAGAGGCTGGACAAAATACGCCCGACTTGCCAGACTGGGAGGGTGAGGCGCGTGTCGTATCTGGACGCCGGTCGACCTTTTTCCGAAATTTCACCCAAAAGCTGGGGCCAAGACATGAACAACTCCAAGAACAACCCGATCCCGGTGTGGCGCCAGAAGGCCGCCTGCCGCGGAGTCGACCCGGGGATCTTCTACCCGGTCTCTGACGAGGACGCCGAGGACGCAAAGCTTATCTGCGCTCAGTGCGACGTCAGCGAGCTCTGTTTGCAGTGGGCTCTCGACCATCGCGAGCACGAAGGCGTGTGGGGCGGCACGACCGAGCGCGAGAGGCGCCGGATCATCCGGCGGCGCCGTCGCTCTGCGTGACGGACGGCTCGACTAGCTCCGGTGGTCGGGCCGACTTGACAATCGGCGACTTCGAAGGCTGGAGGGCGGTGCTGGGTGTCCTCGGCACCGGGTGCACGCTCAGCCCTGCCCAGGCCGCTGCTGCCATGTCGGACATTCTCGAAGGTAATGCCACCGGCGTCCAGATCGCCGCGTTCGTGTTCGGCATGCGATGTCGTGGCGAGACCGACGAGGAGATGACGGGGATGATCCAGGCGATGATCTCCGCCTCGGAGCGAGTCGTTCTGCCACCACCGGTCCTTGCGCAGGCTATAGACACTTGCGGGACGGGAGGCGACCGCTCCGGGACGTTCAACGTGTCGACGGCAGCGGCCCTGGTGATCGCAGCGTGCGGGGTGCCGGTCTGCAAGCACGGAGGGCGCGCAGCGTCGTCGAAGGCGGGATCCGCGGATGTCCTCGAAGCTCTGGGTGTGGTCATCGACCTCGGGCCGCGTGGCGTCGCCTACTGCGTCGAGCAGGCCGGGATCGGGTTCTGCTTCGCCCCGCGCTTTCACCACGCCATGCGTCACGCGGTTCCTGTGCGAAGCGAGCTCGGTGTGCCGACTGCATTCAATTTTCTCGGGCCTCTGGCCAACCCGGCTCGAGTCCGTCGCCAAGTCGTGGGGGTCGGCGATCCCGCCATGGCATCGAAGATGGCGCACGTGCTAGCTGCCGGCGGCGCCGACCACGTGATGGTCGTGCACGGCCACCCCGGGTTGGACGAACTGTCGACGATAGGACCCTCGACCGTTCACGAGTACCGCAGAGAAGCCGGTCCAGGTGACGAGCACACGACCTGGACGCTCGATCCGTTCGACACTGGTCTTGCGCCAGGTCGCCTGGAAGACATCCTTGGTGCTGACGCCGCCACCAACGCTCGGATCATCCGCGACGTATTGCAGGGGACGGGCGGCGCCAAGCGTGACATCGTCGTGCTCAACGCTGCCGCTGGCCTTGTTGTCGCTGGGCGGTCAGCTGGTATCGGTGAGGGGGTCAGTATGGCGGAGGCTGCCATCGACGACGGGCGGGGAGCCCGCTGCCTCGAGTCGCTCGTGAGGGTGTCACAAGAAGCGCCCAGGGATCCGCCCGGCTAGATAAATTCGGGCTCTAGGGAAGTCGGCGCTAGACGGTTATGAGGCATTTAGCGGTCCGTCCAAAAACGATTGATACTTTATGCCGGCTATGGATGTATAAAGTATCAATCGTTTTTGGGAGCGAGGCTGGCTGGCTGGGCGTGGCCGAACTACCGTGGCTCCTCTTTCGTAGCGCCAACCTCCCAGATCGCATCGAGGTCGCTTCGGCGGTAGGCCTGAAACGCTATCAGCGTCGAAGTGGAAACGATCCCGTCGAGTCCGGCTATGTGCCTTGTCACTATGTCCGCAAGGTCCTCGTGGCGGCGCACCCGCACGACCGCGACAATGTCTGCCTTGCCGGAGACGGAGTAGACCTCGCTCACCCCATCGGTTTCGGCGAGCTCAACAGCGAGGTCTGCGAGGCGGGCCGGGGTCGCATCTATGAGCACGAAGGCGTGGATCATCGCACCTAAGCTAGCGCCAGCAGCTCGGATCGGGGCGACTCGTAGACCTCTCCAGTATGAGAGTCACACCCTCCTGAAACAATGTCTCCCATGAAGACGTTGTCTATCAGCTGCGACGATTGTGTCATGGTCTCCACGCAGGCTTGCGAGGGGTGCGTGGTCAGCTTCATTTGCGACCGGGAGCCCGACGATGCTGTGATCGTCGACGCGGCCCAGGAGCGGGCCATTCGTGCACTTGGCGCTGTTGGACTGCTACCGCCGCTGCTCCATCGGGCTTGCGGCTGACCGCCCCGGCCGACCGACCCCGCTCGCCAGGGGCCGACCTCCGCCAACCGTTCGTCGGTTGTGGTCGGAGACTGGTAGCGTCTGCGTCGCTTTGTTCCCGGCCGACGCGACTTCAAAAAGACGGCAACGGTCGCCAACCTGGGAGTGCCCCGCCTCTTGATCAAGCACCTTCTCGTAACCAACGACTTCCCGCCGAAGGTGGGTGGCATACAGAACTACCTGTGGGAGCTGTGGCGGCGGCTGCCACCCACGGATTTCGTGGTTCTCACCTCTCCGTATAAGGGTGCTTCCGAGTTCGACCGGGCGCAGCCATACCGCGTCGTAAGAACCCCCGAACCGGTCCTGCTCCCCAGCCCCTTGATGGTACGGCGGGTCAACGCGTTGGCTCGCGCGGAGGAAGCGAAGCTCGTGGTCCTCGACCCCGCCGTGCCGCTCGGCCTCGTCGGACCCTACCTGGACGTGCCCTATGCGGTCGCTCTTCACGGGGCCGAGGTGAGCGTGCCAGGCCGCCTCCCGGTATCACGGCAGGCGCTGGCTCACGTTCTCGGCCGCGCAACGCTGCTGATCGCCGGGGGCGCCTATCCCGCTAACGAAGCGCGACGCGCGCAAGCGAACCTACCCCGATCGGTCGACGTGCCGCCCGGCGTCGACTCCTCTCGCTTCGCCCCCCTGGATGTGCCGGGACGCGTAGCCGCCCGTGAAGTTTTCAAGCTCGCGCCAGGAGCTCCTGTCGTGCTCAGCGTGAGCCGGCTGGTGCCTCGCAAGGGCATGGACGTGCTGATCGAAGCAGCTGCGCGGCTGCGATCGAGCGGAGAATTCCCGCGACTCGAAGTGGTCATCGCCGGGAAAGGCCGCGACCGGGAACGCCTCGAACGTCTCATCTCGAAGACGTCTGCACCGGTACGACTCCTCGGTCGGGTCTCCGACGCCGAGCTTCCCGACCTGTATGGCGCCGCCGACATCTTCGTGCTGTGCTGCAGGGGCCGTTGGCGCGGTTTGGAGCAGGAAGGTTTCGGTATCGTGCTCCTCGAGGCGGCAGCAGCCGGCTTGCCCTGCATAGCGGGCGACAGCGGTGGGGCATCCGACGCTGTCGCGGATCAGCTCACCGGGTTGGTCGTAGCGAATCCAGAGGACTCCGCGGAGCTTGCCGGCGCGCTCGCACGTCTCTTGCGCAATCCTGGGGAGGCGGCGAGGATGGGGACAGAGGGACGGCTGCGGGCCATGCGTTCGTTCTCCTACGACCTGCTAGCCGAACGACTACGCGATGGCCTCGATGCAGCGGTGGCGTCTTAGTAGACAAAGCTGCCGCTGCACGTCGCTTTCCTGGTACTACGGTGGCGCATGGGATAGCGCACCCGAGGAGGTTCCCGCAGTGCAGGAGCAGGTCATAGAGAGGATGGTCATAGCAGCCTCCCCGGAGGACTGCTACGCGGTGCTCACCGACTTCGAGCATTACAGCGACTGGGCCGCCGACGTTAAGACCGTACATGTAGACAGTACCGACGATCAGGGCCGAGCAGCGGTGGTCACGTTTCGAGCCGCGGCGTTCGGGCGAAGCACCTCGTACACTTTGCGCTACGACTACGAAGGCGCGCCAAGCGCAATTGCTTGGGTTCAGGTGGACGGCGACCTCACCGGCCAACTGGACGGCCGCTACCAGTTGTCACCTTCGGAGGGTGGAGGAACCGACATCGAGTACCGCCTGGTGGTGGACCTCAAAGTGCCGCTGCCTGGATTCGTCAAGCGACGAGCGGAAGGTCGGATCATGGGTACAGCCCTCAAGGACCTCAAATCTTTTGTGGAGGCGAAGGAACCCTCCTCGACACCACCAGGACGGGGATGAGGAGCGAAGCGCTCAGGCGGGATCCGGGTATCTCAGCGGCCGACGCCTAGAAAATGCTCGACGCGCCACAACAAGGTCGGTTGGCGGAAGTGGCCGTCGAGGACGAGGCTCGTCGTCCCGTCACCGGTGAGTGACGTCGGGGCGCGAAGCGTAACGGAGCCAGCGGGGCCGGCGGCGGGGGAGAACGGAGGCGGTGACGACGCCGGCAGCGAAACCTGAGCGGGCGTACCGGGCGGGTAGATCGTCTCGAGAGCTTTCGCGGTGACTGAGGAAGCTGTCTGGTCGGCCCACGTAACTTTGTACACGGGGGTGCCGGCGGGGAGGACTGTGCGCGGCGCAAAGGCTGAGAATGCGCTGTCGGTGAGAGCTTGGGCGGCGTTGATTGCTGCCGCGACGAGCGGACCGTTGCGCTGCCCGAGCACTATCCCGAAGAGGGTTATGGGGATGCCGTCGACCTTTCTCGTCACCGCCCAGACCAGGCATCCTCCGGCGGCACCGGTTGAACCCGTCTTGATCCCGATGTAGCCGTCCTTACCGGCGAGGGTGTTGTAGTTGGTTACGTTCCCAGCCAGAGGTAGGTTGGCGCTCGGCATGTCAACGATCTGAGCGAACACGGGATTCGCCATCGCTTTGCGTGCGAGCAGCAGCTGGTCCGATGCGGTCGATTCGGACCCAGCTTCGTAGCCGCTGGCGTCGACGTAGGAGGTGTGCGTCATCCCGAGAGCCTTCGCGGTGGAGTTCATCTTCGCTACGAAGGCGTTCAAGGATCCCGCGTCGAAACTGGCGAGGATGTCCGCCATGTTGTCGGCGGAAGGTATCAGCAGCGCCTGGAGTGCGGTCAGCTCCGAGATCTTCTCCCCTGCGGTCACGGTCACAAGGGACTGGTCCAGGGCGATGCGCGCGGGAAGTGTTGCGGCTTGCGCAGCGCTCACAGTGATAGTGGGCCCGGGCTCACCAAGGCTGAGCGGGTGGTCGTCGAGGACCACCAGCGCCGTCATCACCTTCGTGACGCTGGCGAGCGGTACCGCCGTGTTCTGGGCGTGCCCGGCGAGCACCTGACCCGATGCGGTCATGATCTCCGACTCGCCCTGGCCTGGCAGTGTGACAGCGGCCTGCTTGCCTGGTACTGAGACGGGAGGCTTGGCTACGGCGAGCGCTACTGGGGGTGGGATGGCCGCGTTCGCAGCGATCGCTACGATCACTCCGGCGGCGACGAGGACGATCAGGGCAAAGACGCCAAAGACGACTCCGACGACTAGAGCGGTGGAGCGCCCGCTTTTCTCCTTGCTATGGGCGCCGCGAGGAATCGCTCGACCCTTTCAGCTTCGTACCCGCTTGTTGAAGGCGCGAATGCCGAGCCCGGTGAACAACACGGTGAACCCGATGAGGACCGGGTAGATGACGTAGAGGTGCATGTGCGGGACAGAGGTGAACGCTGCACGCATACCCTCGTTCACGTAGATCAAGGGGTTGATCAGAACCAGGGTCTGCAGCCATTTGAAACCTCCGACTTTGACAGACGCCAGACGGGTCCACTGGTAGTACGTTCCCCCGAGGAACGTGATCGGCAGCACGATGAAGCCGAACATCAGGCCGATGTTGCGCGGTTCGAATGTGCAGCCGAGAAGCAGGCCGAGAGCGCTGAACGCAATGCATGTGAGCGGTATGAGCGTCAGCGCAACAGCCCATTTGACGTTGAAGGAGGGATGGACCCCGCTTGCGTGGACGACTGCGGCGATAGGAAAGACTATGACCGCTGCAAGGACACCCTGGACGACTCCCGAGAGCACCTTCGCGACGGCCACCAGCCATACCGGGCAAGGGGCTTGCACCCGGTCTTCGATCTCGCGGGTGAAACCGAACTCCTGCGCGAGCGTCAAGGCCACGGTCTGCACCCCTTGGAACATCACTGAGATCCCGACCACTCCTGGCACGAGCACAGACGCGAAAGAGGCCGCGCCGCTGCCACCCCCGACGGACTGGCCAATCTCGGGGAAGACGAACAAGAAGACGAAGACGAGTAGGAACGGCTGCACCAACGTGCGCAGGACGAACTCGCCGAGGTGCTTTCGCAGGACCGTCAGGTCCCTGAGCAGGAGCGCCCCGAGCGCGCTGACGCTTGCCGACGCGGCGCTGCGGCGGACTCCGACGTCGATTGCGGACATGTCAGCGCGCGAAACGCTGGGAAGCTCTATTGATGCCATCAGTCCCTCAGCTCTTTTCCGGTCAGGTCGATGAAGACCGTCTCGAGTGTCGGCTCCTCCAGCGAAATGTCGACTATGCCTACCCCGACGTGCTCAGCCGTCGCTACCACCTTGGGGAGGACACCCGTTCGATCCCGGACGTGGATCTCGATCCCGCCGTCCGTCGCACGAAGTTTCGTGGCCTCGGGCATGTCGGCCTCCAGCTCGGCGAACAGTACTGCCGCCTCTCCCGAAACCCTGACCTTGAGGATAGTTTCGGCGCCTACGGAGGCCTTCAGGACTGACGGCGTGTCCATGGCCAGGATCCGCCCGTGGTCCATGATCGCCACCCGGTTGCAGAGCTGGTCGGCTTCCTCCATGTAGTGCGTGGTCAAAAGGATCGTCTGCCCTGCCGCGTTCAAACCGGTGAGCACTTCCCAAAGCGCAAGCCGACTCTGCGGATCGAGGCCGGCGGTGGGCTCGTCCAAGAAGAGCACCGCCGGGCGGTGAAGCATCGCCCGGGCGACCATCAACCTCTGGGCCATGCCGCCCGATAGGGCGTAGACAGACGCCTTTGCCCACTTTCCGAGGTGGAACTGCTCGAGGAGGCGGTCGGCCTCCGACTTCGAGTCTCTCGCCGACATTGCGAAGAGGCGGCCGTGGAAGTAGAGGTTCTCCCATACGTTGAGCTGACGGTCCAGGGTGTTCTGCTGGGAGACGACTCCGATCAACTGTTTGGCGAGCGCCGGGTGCGCGACGACGTCAACGCTGCCGACGTACGCCTTACCGGAGGTCGGTATCACGCGGGTCGTGAGCATTCCGGCTGTCGTCGTCTTGCCGGCTCCGTTCGGGCCGAGCAGACCGAAGATCTCGCCGCGTGCCACTTCGAGGTCGAGTCCGTCGACAGCCTTGAAGTCGGTTCCGGGATAAGTCTTCGTCAGGCCGACGGTGCGTATCATCGCTGTAGCGCCTATCGCGGCCGGAGCGGGACTCACCCTGTTAACGTTCGAGTCGTGCAGCATGTCGAAAGGCAAGGTTAGGCGACCTTTGACTCTTAGAAGTCCCGACGCGGACCCGCCGAGCCTCCTCGGCGCCGCGCTCGACGGTGTCGCCCAGGCGGTCGTCATCTGCGACCCGGCCGGGGGAGTCGTCTTCGAGAACGCCGCAGCCCGAAGGATACTGTCTTCGCGGCCTTCTGACGCCCTGCTCGCGCAGGCCGTCGATGATCTGGTGGTCTGCGCCTTGGCGGGAAGCACCTCCGAGAGACGCGTCGAGCTGCTCTCGCCGGCGCGCCGTACCTTGGAGGTCAGGGCCTTCCCCGTAGCGTCCCCGCCGTTGGGCGCGGTGGCCGTGATCGACGACATCTCCGATCGGATACGCCTTGAAGCCGTGAGGCGCGACTTCGTCGCGAACGTCAGCCACGAGCTCAAGACGCCTACCGGTGCGCTCGCTTTGCTCGCCGAGACGATCGAAGGCGAGACCGATCCCGAGGTTGCGCGCCGCCTTGTCGTACGGCTCGGCGCCGAGGCCGAAAGGCTGAGCCGCACCATCGACGACCTGCTCGACCTCTCACGTATCGAAGCCAACGAAAGCCCTGCTGTCGACGAAGTGGACTTGTCGGAGCTGCTCGTCGCCGCCGTCACACCTCACAGGGAGGTCGCCCAAAGCATGGGGGTGCAGCTAGCAGCTCCCGTAGTCACCGACGCGAGCGTCGTGGTGGGCAACCGCCGCGATCTACTGTCGGCGGTCTCCAACCTCGTCGAGAACGCGGTGAAGTACTCGGAACCAGGCGGAGAGGTCGCCGTCGAGACGGCCAGGACGCAGCGGGGAATCGAGATCAATGTCTCCGATCACGGTATCGGTATCCCGGCCAGGGATCTGAGCCGGATATTCGAGCGTTTCTACCGGGTCGACCGCGCGAGGTCGCGCACCACCGGCGGCACCGGTCTGGGCCTCTCAATCGTTCGTCATGTGGCCACGAACCACGGCGGAAGGGTAAAGGTCAGGTCGGTCGAAGGCGAGGGATCCACTTTCTCTTTGATCCTGCCGGATTCGCGTGTCGGGAGCGACACTTGACGTCCCCGCCTGTCTCGGTGCTCGTGATCGAAGACGAGGAGTCCTTCATCCAGGCCCTGTCGGTCGGCCTCGGCCGGGAGGGTTTCGAGGTGGTCGTAGCCAGAGACGGGGCGGAGGGCCTCGAAATGTTCGAGGCCGCTAATCCGGACATCGTCCTTTTGGACCTGTGGTTGCCGAGGCGATCCGGCCTGGACGTTTGCAGGCAGATCCGCGAGCGCAGCCGTGTACCTATCATCATGGTCACCGCCAAGAGCAGCGAGACCGACACTGTCGTCGGCCTCGAAGTAGGCGCCGACGACTATGTCACCAAACCGTTCCGCCTGAGCGAACTGGTCGCGCGGATGAGAGCTGTGCTGCGCCGTTCGGCGAGAGCCGACGACCTTACAGCCGCCGACGAGCGGATCGTCATAGACAACTTGGAGCTGGACCGCAGCCGTCACGAAGTTTACCTCGACGGAGCGAAAATACTCCTGCCGCTAAAGGAGTTCGAACTCCTCGAGAACCTCATGTCGAATGCGGGGCGCGTCGTCACAAGGGATTCGCTTATCGACAAGGTGTGGGGTAGAGACTACGTCGGGGACACCAAGACCCTCGACGTGCACGTCAAAAGACTGAGGGCGAAAGTTGAGTCGGATCCTTCGCGACCGGCCAAGATTTTGACGGTCCGTGGTGTCGGCTACAAGTTCGAACCCACCGGCACAGCTAAGCGTTCCACCACCACCACCACCACCACCGCCGCAAACTCCACCGCCACCAACTCCGCCGGAGCCGAGCAGCCCCGAAGTGACGGTCCAGCGTCGACGAGGATGACCGGCTGATGCGCGCCCGCCGGATCCGCCGTCCCGAGACCGTCGACTCAGGGGGCCTCCAGGCCTCGGGGGTTTCTGAGGCCTCGGGGGTTTCTGAGGCCTCGGGGGTTTCTGAGGCCACGGAGGCCATGGCTTTCGACGGCCTCCATGACCCGCTCACTGGTTTGGTGAACCGAAAGGGGTTCGCAACTTGGCTTGGACCGCTCCTAGCTTCGGCGAGCTCCGAAGCACCGGTGGCGGTAGTTGTCGTCGACGTGGACGGCTTCAAGGACGTCAACGCAGTGTTAGGTGAGGCGACGGGCGATGCGCTTCTTGTCGAGGTGGCAAGACGTATCGAGGGGTTCAGCGCCCATGGGAGCTGCGCAGCACGCCTCGGTGATGACGAGTTCGCCGTCGCTGTGCAGGGCTCCGCCGGCTCATGGAGTGTGGCGGAAGTAGCACAACGCCTGGTGTCGGCGATCGAGAATCCGTTGTCCATTGACGGCCTTCCGCTGCGCCTAGCGGTGACGGCAGGACTCAGCGAAGCCCCTCTCGACGGAAACGTCGCATCGGACCTGGTCGGCAAAGCCGAGATCGCGAGGGGACACGCCCGCATGTCGAGGCAGCGGGTCGTCGCTTTTGCTCAATCGCTGGGCTGGGAGTCCAAAGCACGCCTCGAGATGACACGAAGGCTTGAGGAGGCGATAGACGGCGACCGCCTTGAAGTGTGGTACCAGCCCGTCGCGCGCACCGGCGACGGAACAGTGACCGGCGTCGAGGCCCTAGCCAGGTGGTCGGGGATGGGACGGGGGTACATATCTCCGAGCGAGTTCATCCCGATCGCCGAACAGTCAGGAACGATCGGACGCTTGACATGGTGGGTGATCGAACGCGCGCTGAGCGACGCCGAGAACTTGAGGGCGCAAGGATTCGACCTCACGGTCGCCGTCAATATCTCGCCGGAAATCCTGCATATTCCCGACTTCTTGCAGCGCGTCGGCACCGCACTCGGACGCTGCTGCGTGCCGCCCGACAAACTGCTCCTCGAGGTGACGGAATCTGCGTTCATCTCCGAGACCCCGTTCGCCTTCGAGGCGCTCAGCGCACTCACTCGGCTGGGGATTCGCTTGGCAATCGACGACTTCGGAACCGGCTACTCGTCGCTTGCTCGGCTGCGCGATCTGCCGGTCGACACTATCAAGGTGGACCGTTCATTCGTATCGGCAATGAGCTTCGACTCCACCGACGCAGCGATCGTCAAGGCGATACTGGAGCTCGCCCGAAGCATGGGCCACAGCGTCGTAGCAGAAGGCGTCGAGGATCGCGACACGTGGGACACGCTTAGAAACCTGGGTTGTGACCTGATGCAAGGCTTCGTGCTCGCACCGGCGATGCCGTTGGGAACAGTCGAGGACTGGCTAGGCATTCACGCGGCGGGCACCCACAGCCTGCTTTGATGTCGGGAGGCCAACGTGGCCAGCCCGGCCGACCTAGCCTGCGTAGGCTGCGTCGCCTGCGTCGGGTCATCGCGCTGACTTGCGACGAGGCGAGCGCAGTCATGTGGGCGTTCGAGGCGGGTGTCGATACGTTGCTCATCGAACCTGGCGTCGTGCCCGTGCTCGCTGTCAGTGTGAGCGCGAGCGACATCGGTCGGCTTCGAAGGCCGCCCGTGCACTTGCCTGCGGTGGTCGTCCTCGTCGCCCGAGACGACGGCGTGTCGGGCGCCGACACGCCTGGAGATGTCGCGCTCACAGACCTAGCGTCGCCGGCGGAGCGGCCGTGGGTGGCTGTGCGCGACTGTGACGCGGCGCTCGACACCCTGGCGGCTAGCGTCGCTAGCTCACCGGTTGCGGCGTTGACGCTAGTGCAGCTTCTCCGGGCCGGGGCCGGCCTCTCATTGGAGCAGGGCCTGCTCGCCGAGTCCCTGGCGTACTCGACGCTTCAGTCCGGAGCCGACTTCGCCGCGTGGACGGCTCGGCGTCGGTCACCAGCCTCGCAGACGACCGAGCAGGGCGGCGACCCTCTCCTTGTCAGCCGTCACGGCGACTTGATGCGGATAGCGCTCAATCGCCCGCGTGTCCACAACGCGTACAACACTTCGATGCGAGACGCTCTCGCTGAGGCATTGTCGGTGGCACTCCTGGACACCGACGTCGAGGTCCTTCTCGAAGGTACGGGGCCGTCGTTTTGCAGCGGGGGGGACCTCACTCAGTTCAACACCTTCGGTGACCCGGCTTTTGCGAACCTCGTGCGGATCGAACGAAACCCCGGACGTCTCCTCGGGATGCTTTCCTCGCGCGTCACGGCGGTCGTCCATGGCTACTGCGCAGGGTCGGGCATCGAGTTGGCGGCGTTCGCTTCGAAGGTCCTGGCCAGAGGAGAGGTGACGATATGGCTCCCGGAGGTCGCCATGGGCCTCGTGCCCGGCGCGGGGGGTACCGTGAGCGTCCCTCGACGGATCGGTGCGGGCCGGACTGCATGGCTTGCGTTGAGCGGTTCACGCATAGACACTGCAACCGCGATTTCGTGGGGGCTGCTCGACGGCTGGCTATAGGGAATCTGAGGCTTGCCGAGACGACAGTGTCGGGTGCAACTAAGGAAAGCCGGATCCTTGACACCCGGTGAGAATTTCAGATATCATATACTGAGTACGGAGACCCAAACCCCATAGTTTCGAAAAACACGATTCCAAAATGGCCGTTGCCTTCCTGGAAAGGCATTCGGCCAACCAAGCCAGCGTCCGTCGGGGACCCCCGGATGATCGGGTAACACCTGCTGAACACCGCGAACAAGAAAAGCCGACTCCCAGTTATGCCACAGGAGGATTCACCGACCCGTGCAGCATCATGCGCTCAATCCAGACACGACAAAGCTGCTGAGTTCCGTCAGCGTCGCAACGCTATCGACTCGACTATTCGCGCGAGGGCTCCGCAACACGTTCCTTCACGGCCTGTCTCCACTGAGCACTCACGCATCGAACCTTGTGGGGGAGGCGTTTACACTTCGTTATATCCCGGCTCGAGAGGACATCGACGTCCTCGCCGCCTTCGCTGACTATGACCATCCTCAGCGCGCTGCGGTCGAACAGGCTCCCCCGGGATCGGTCTTGGTGATGGACTGCCGGGGAATGGACCGCTCTGCGGCTAGTGGTGAGATTCTGATGACGCGACTGCAGCGACGCGGCGTCGTAGGGATGGTGAGTGATGGATCAGTGAGGGACGCTGGTCCGATCTCACAAATGGGCTTCCCTGTCTACGCCAAAAGCCGGTCGGCGATGATCAACCTGTCGCTTCACCATGCCGTCGACTTCAACATCCCAATTGGCTGCGCCGGAGTGCCGGTCTACCCAGGGGACATTCTGGTCGGCGACATGGATGGTGTCGTGTGCATTCCGCGTAAGTTCGCAGACGACGTCGCTGCCGAGGCGTTCGAGATGGAGCAGGTCGAGGATTTTATATTGGAGAGGGTACGAGGGGGCGCGCCGCTGCGAGGCAACTATCCACCTGACGAGTCCACGATGCAGCTTTACAATGAGTCGCATGCCCCCGCGGCTAGCACGCGCTGATGTTTGTGGCGTCACACCCCGACAACTGGACTTCTGGGCGGCCGTACAGCCCAGCTGTCGTAGTAGGCAAGACTGTGTACGTGTCTGGTCATGTTCCTGTGGACAGGGATGGACGCACTGTCGGAAATGGTACTCGCGATCAAACCGAGCAGGTGTTGCGCAATATTGAGCGCACATTGTCTAGCTGTGGGTTGACGATGGCCGACCTCGTCGCGACGACGGTGTACCTGACGGATATCACGACGATGTCCGAGCTCGACGAGGCGTACAGATCGTTCCTCGCTCCCACTTACTTTCCGACCAGAACCACAGTCGAGGTGTCTGCGCTTGGCAGAGCAGAGTTTCAGGTTGAGATATCTGCGATAGCTTGCGGTGGGGGCGGCACCGACACTTGACTTATAGCGCCGTCGACCGGGAGTCCCTTAGAGCTCTCATTCGTAGATTACCGCGGGTTCGACTGGCGGAGTTACCTACCCCACTAGGGGAGTACCCTCGCCTTGCTCGAGCGGCAGGCGTCGGGAGTCTACTTGTCAAACGAGATGACCTTAGTGGGCTTGCGCTCGGCGGGAACAAGACTCGCCTCCTGGAGTTCATTCTCGGTGACGCCGTTAGTACGGGCTGCGACGTCTTGGTGGCTGGTGGGGGAGTGGAACAGTCCAATCATGCTCTGCAGTGCGTCGCCGCAGCAAACAGAGTTGGCATGGATGCAGTCGTCGTCCTTCAACAGCGTCCAGATGCACGTTCCAACGGTAACGCGCTGCTCCACGAGGTTCTCGGTGGACGAACCGTGTGGGTCGGCGGAGATCCGACGATCACCAATCGGACGTCGTCGGTGTCTCATATGCAGCATGAAGCCGATCTGCTCCGCGAGAGTGGCCGAACGCCCTACGTGCTTGAATCGTCGCTTCACCCATTGTCTGTTGTCGCCTATTTGAACGCGGCAATCGAGCTCTGCGACCAATTCGACGCGCTGAGCGTCGCACCTCGGCGCATCTACGTGACCTCCGAAGGATCTGCGTTAGGAGGACTGACGCTCGCAAAGTACCTGTTGGGCCTTGCCTGGGATGTTGTGGGACTCGACTGGCGGCCGTTGCAACCTTCCACGCTCGAAACTCTGGCCAGCGTCGTCCTCGCTGCATCGGAACTCTTGGGACTCGCCGGCCGAACTGAAGGAATCGACTTTCTACTCAGACCTTCAGGGGAGCCCGCATACGGTGTCGGACGCAGTGACTCATGGTCAGCAATGAAGTTGGCCGCGCGAATGGAAGGACTGTTGCTCGACCCCGTCTATACCGCGAAGGGTTTTGCGGGGATGCTCGAGCACTTGACGGAGTATCCGCTCGACAAGGACGACACGGTCGCCTTCGTACATACCGGCGGGCTAGGCGCGATATTTGCTTACGAAGCCGAGATCCGTCGCCACATATTGAACCCGTTGGTGACCACGTGACGACCGTAACTGTCGTGACCGGAGCGGCCGGCCTCATCGGTGGGCGCTTGGTGCGGCATTTGGTTGACCACGGCTCACATGTGATCGCACTCGACGAGCGCGACGCATCCGGTGTCGACCTTTTCGGCGCTAGTCGGCAGTCTCGGTTGACGTTTTTGCGAGCGGACACTACTAACCCAGCGGACATGACATCCGTCGCAGGAGACGTCGCTCGACGCTACGGGCACGTGGACCATTTCATCCACGCCGCGGCGGTGACTGCTCTATCGGACAGTGTGAATCCGTTTGGAGACCTAGTCGGTGTAGACCCTGAGGTGTGGCGGCGGATCGTCGATGTCAACTTGACTGGAGCGTTGATCAGCGTGCGCAGCCTCGTCGAGCTTCTACGTGCTGCTGGTCGTGCCAAGGTTCTCTTTCTCGGATCGATCCAAGGCAGCGTTCCGACATTGGAGACGGGCAGCTATGCCGTCAGCAAGGCGGCACTGGTTGCGTTGGCACGGCAACTTGCTGCAGAGCTGGCATCGCTTCGCATCACCGTGAACGTGCTTTCGCTCGGCCCGATCCAGGCGACGGATCAGACGGTTCCCGACGTTGGTGAAGGACCAACCCCGATGCGACGTTTCGGCCGCCTCGACGAGGTCGCACAGGCGGCCGCGTCTCTTTTAGGCGACTGCTTCGACTACATGACTGGAGCGGTTATCCCACTCGATGGCGGCGAACATCTCCGCCCTCGCGGTAACCCGCCGAGGAATCGGCTCGCGTCTACGGCTATCCAGGATGAGAGCTTCGGGGTGCTGTGATGGCCTCAGGTGTCATGACCATCCTGAGATGTGGAGTCTTGGTCGACGGGAGCGGGGTACCGGCGAGCGAAGATATGGGCGTCGTGATCGACGGTGATGAGATTGCGGCGGTTGCTCCTTGGAACGAGCTTGGAATACGAGGCGGGTACCGAGACTTGAGGCGCTGCAGCGTCGTCCCCGGACTCATCGATGGACACACTCACATCTGCCTGGGTTCACCAAGCAGCCCGTCTTGGGCTGCGGCGGCCGGCGATCCCATCGGCCTCGTCACATGGGGCCTTGCATCATCGTGCGCGTCGCTGCTGAGCGGTGTAACTACTGTCGTCGACGCCGGGTCTCGTGACGGGCTCGCCTTGCGTGTCGGAACCCTGATCAAGTCGGGAATTGCAGTGGGGCCGAGGGTGCTCGCTGCAGGGCCAGCGATCACCACGACGGGGGGACACGGAGCCTCGTTTGGCGTTCGAGCTGACAACGTCGACGAACTGCTGAAAGCAGTGCGAGCAAACGTGTCCGGCGGTGCCGACTACGTCAAGATCATGGTGACCGGCGGCGCTATCACACCCCAATCTAACAGGCGACGCTCACAGTACCGACAGGACGAGCTTGACGCAGCGATCGCCGATGCGCACCGGTTGAACCGAAAGGTCATAGGTCACGCAAACTGTACCGAGGGAATAACCCGGGCGGTACAAGCGGGGATCGACATAGTCGCTCACTGCAACTGGCTTGGGGAACACCCCGGTACAGTGGAAATGGACCCCCACACCGTCGAACTGATGGCGGCGCAAGGTACGTGGATCGACCTCAACATCCAGGGTGCCTTTCGCGACATCGAGGAAGCTGACGGTCGCGTCGTATCCGCCCACCCCGGCGAGCCGACACCACGTACGCGATGGGAGCTCTTGAGACCGCTCGCTGAGCGTGGAATCGGTATCTACCTGACTAGCGACGGCTTCGGGCCGAGTGTCGGCTCGTTTACGGGACAGCTGAGCGCCGTTGAAAGCCGCGATGTGCCATCGCCCGAAGGGCTGATCTCGCACGTGACCTCAATTCCAGCGAAAGCGCTAGGCCTCGCCGAGCGCCTGGGCAGTCTCCAGGCCGGCAAGCTCGCAGACCTGGTCGTCCTTGACGGTGATCTCCGAGCTGACCGCGGGTGCTTGGCGAAGCCATTGTCGGTATTTCGCTCGGGTATCGAAGTGGTCTCCAACGGGTTATTGCGCCGCCCGCCTCTCCTCTCTCGGGCGAGCGCGGAGATGGACGCCCAGGAGGACCTTCTGGCGAGGGTGTTCCGTGAGCTCGACTGAGGTGCGCCGACTGGCGAAGGATCCACATTCGCCTCTGGTCGGAGTCGTCGACGCGCACGTGCATCTGTGGGAAGCCGGCTCTCGCGAGTACCCTTTCGGTCCTCACGATGGACTTCCTGTTCCGACAACAAGTGCCACCGCACGTGATTTCATCGCTACCAGCGGCGGGCTGCTCAGTGGCGCGGTGCTCATCCAGCCCCGCCTTTATGGCTACGACCACGAATACCTCTACGGCTGTTGCGCTGCGTCGGACTTGCCGACCCGTGCGGTCGCTCTGATCGGCGTAACGCGGCCGACCGCTGTAGGCGAGTTGCGCCACCTTTGCACCAATAGGCTGACGGGTGCAGCGAGAGTGATAGCTCTAGGCGAAAAGCCCGCAGACTGGCTTTGCGGCGACGGTGCGAGCCGTGTTTGGGAAGCCTGCCAGGAACTTTCAGTTCCGGCAGAGTTCCTAGTGGATCCACCCCAGCTACGACACTTGCACGAGGTGGCCACCAAGCATCCTGATCTGGTCATCGTCGTCGACCACCTCGGCAGGTGCTACCCCAATACTGACGCAGACCACGAGTCCAGCCTGCTGGGGCTTTCACGCTATCCAAACGTCTATGTGAAGCTATCGGCGATAGGTGCGATGTCTGGCGCGGAGTTTCCCTACGTGGACATGTGGCCGCTGATAAGGTCGGCTAACAGATATTTCGGGTCACAGAGACTTATGTGGGGTAGCGACTGGCCTCACCTGCGCAGTGGGCACTCCTACTCCGACGGTCCCGCCGCGCTCGCTGAGGCGCTTGAATCATCGAATGATCACGAGCTAAACGACATCTTCAAAACAACTGCGCGAAGGCTTTATGGCCTACCGACGACAACCTGAAGAGGGAAATGTTATGACTGTTGCCAGAATTGAGCCGCTCGTAGACCGTGTCTCGCGAACAGAGCAGGCGTACATTGCGCTTCGCGAAGCTCTCTTGTCAGGGGTTTTTGCGCCCGGCGCACAGCTACGAGAAGCGGACGTCGCCGAGCAGCTCAACGTGTCGAAGACCCCAGTGCGCGAAGCAATGTCCAGTCTTCGCGCGAAGGGGCTCCTCGTACCGGGGCCGAAGCGGGGAATCCTGGTTGCGCGCATCGACGCGGAGACTGTGCGCGAGATCCACGAAGTGCGAGCCGTTCTCGAGCCGGAAGCGCTCCGGCTTGCCGTGCCTCACCTCGACGTGGACGTCGTGCGTGTAGCGCACGAACACCTCGACGAGGCTGCACGCCACGGCTCACGACACGACCTCGGCGCAATGAGCCGGGCGAACCGCGATTTCCATGAGCTTCTATACGATAAATGTCCCAACAACACCATCAAGTTCCTTCTAAACGACATGCGGGACCAGATGCAGTTCGCGGCCGTCAGTGGCTGGAGAGGCACCGCCTCGTCGTGGGAGTACGAACGCGATGAGCACATTGCTATGCTCGAGGCGGCCTCCAGCGGGAATGGAGATCTGGCAGCGCAACTCTGCAAGCAGCACATCGAGCGGGCAGCAGTGAAGATTCTTGCGGCGGCAGCGATCGGCGACGAATCGCGATCCGAAGGTCTTCGTTGACGAACATCGGCTACGACACGAGCAAATCCGAGCTGGCGGCGGTATGCGAACGCGCCAGCGTCGCAGCAGAGTACCTTCGACGGGCCGACAGGTGTGCCCGAGCCGTGGCGCTGCGAGCTGCCGCGGAGGCCCTTGATTCCCAACGCGAGAGCCTTGTCGAGATCGCCAGGGCTGAAACGCGCCTGGGAGAAGCCCGACTTGATCGCGAACTGGCACGGACCAGTTACCAGCTTCGACACTTCGCGAGTGTCGTAGAGAATGCCGATTATCTTGAAGTCCTTCATGATCAGCCGATGGACACAGCGATGGGCGCCCAACCTGACCTCCGTAGATATCTCGTAGCACTTGGCCCCGTCGCTGTATTCGGCGCCGGCAATTTCCCCTTCGCGTTCTCGGTGCCCGGCGGCGATACGGTGGCTGCCGTTGCGGCGGGATGCCCGGTCGTGGTCAAGTTGCACCCGGACCATCCCCGGACGTCGATCGAGTCCGCTGCGGTGCTGATCGAAGCGTTCCTAGCTGCAGGATTGCCGGCCGACACGCTACAACTCGTCGGAGGCCTTGAAACAGGCCGAGATCTCGTAGTCAACTCGGCTATCAAGGCTGTTACCTTTACCGGCTCGCTCAGCGGCGGACGGGCGCTTATGGAAGCCATCGCGGAGCGCGATGACCCGATCCCGTTCTTCGGAGAGCTTGGCAGCGTAAACCCGGTGATCGTGCTCCGCGCTGCGGCGTCGACGCGCGGGCAAGAGATCGGAAATGGCCTCGCCGTATCGGGTACCGTCGACAACGGTCAGCTTTGCACGCAACCACAACTTGTCTACATCCCGAGTGAGGTCGGAGACGAAGTCGTCGATGAGATGCTCAGAGTGTTTACCGGGATCGATGCGCAGGACTTCTTGACCGATGCTGGTGGGGCGCGCTACGCGGCCAAGGTCGCTGACCTTCGCATCGACAAGAGAATCACCGCACTAACTTCATTTCCTTCCTCATCGAGGTGTGCTCCGACCCTGCTAACGACTTCGTGCTCGAATTTCCCTCAGAAGATCTACGACGAGGTCTTCGGGCCGTTGCAGGTAGTGGTTCGCTACGACAGTGATGACGAACTCTTCACGGCGCTGCGTGCGCTACCAGGATCACTCACGGCGACCCTTCACGCCGACGACGCCGATAGCCAGCTCGCGCTCCAGGTGTTGACAGTGTTGGAGACAAAAGTTGGACGCCTCGTATTTAACGGCTATCCCACGGGGGTCATGGTGGCTGGGGCGCAAACCCACGGAGGTCCGTGGCCCTCCTCCAACTCGCAGCACTCGTCTGTCGGAGCGACCTCTATCAGGCGCTTCCTGCGGCCGATCACCTACCAATCGGCACCTTCGTGGGCGCTGCCTGCGGAACTAGGCCGCTAAGCCCGACTTCTGGAGGCATAATCTTGCAACGGACCCATCTCACTACGCGTATTCGTAACGGCGACCTGGTAGTTGGTTGTGCCCACGTCATCCGTGACGAGGCCCTCACCGAGGGACTCCGTTCTGTGGAGGTCGATTTTCTCTTGGTCGACATGCAGCATGTCGCGATCGGCTTGGAATCGCTACAGCGGCTTCTTGTAGCCCTACAGCCAAGCGATGTAGCGGTCTTGGTGCGGGTTCCGACAAACGATCCCATTGTCATCGGGCAGGTTCTAGACGTCGGAGCAACAGGCATAATTGTCCCCATGGTCAACACTGCCGGCCACGCCATTTGCGCTGTCACCGCCGCCATGTACCCGCCTGCCGGCACAAGGAGTTGGGGACCGCGCCGCGTTGCTTCCTTTCATGGCGATCCGCTCGACTACGCGAGGTTTGCCAACGACAATACGGCGGTCATCGTGCAGATCGAAACTGCCGAGGCGGTCGGAAACGTGGATGAGATCCTGACGTCGGAGGGCGTTACAGGAGTAATGATCGGCCCCGCTGACCTTGCCATCTCTATGGGTCACATGTTCGATCGCGACAACCCGGAAGTCCAAAGTGCGATCCAACATGTGTTCAAGCGCTGCCAGGTTCATGGTGTCGCTGGGGGAATATTCACAAACGACACGGAACGTGCCCAACACTGGATCTCGATGGGCGCGACGATAGTCAACTGCTCCTCAGACGCTACTTTCGTGGCCGAGGGCTTTCGCAGAGTTGCCGCAACCCTGAAGACACCAGCGCGCGTCGGCTAAAAGTCCACTCTCATCTTGATGAGCAGATACGACCGTACCGCCTTCGAGCCGGTCCCGGGCGGCTGTAGCTGCGCGCACGGCGTTCCCATGACGGGACGCGCTTCGACGAGGTAAGGGCCAAGGGTTCGTTGTCAATCCTTTTGTCGACCCGGGGCTCATCTGGAACTGACGGCATCGTGTCGGATACGGCTTGGATAAGGCCGAACTGGGGACGAGGTCTTGACAGATTACGATATATCAGATATCGTATCGGAAACGCTGAACTTAGGGAGAGGCTGTGCCAGCGACTAAGGGCATCGAAACGGTGCAGATGCGCTAGATCGTGCTTCGGGGACTGCCGCAGGCGTCAGAGACAGGCGGAACGCTTCAGGGTCGTCAATCTGGAAGCCGCTCTCCCGGGCGTACCCCTGGGTGAAACGAAGTGCCCTCTCCAGGGCGAAGGTAAGTGCAGACAACCAAACAGAGAGATAGATCCAACCAAATAGAAGGAGAAACGGATGACGAGCGAATCTGATCTGGTACCTCAAAGGGGTGTGAGTCGCAGAGATTTCATGCGCTACAGCAGCATGCTCGGCGTTGCGGCCGCCGCTACGGCGGCGCTCGGTGCGTGCGGGACGAGCAGCTCGAAGGGCACCTCTGCAGCAACGACGGCAACGACGCTATCTGGGTCGTCTAGTCCAACTTCGGCCGCTAGTACGGTTCCGACCGGTGCGATCACGGCGGGACTCGCATACAACCTTGACACGAATTTCGACCCGATCTCGGCTTCGGGCGCTGCTGCTCTTGCGCTCAACATGCACGTCTTCGAAGGCCTCGTGGACATGGACATGCCAACACGCACGCCCTACAACACCTTGGCGCAGACTCTAACCGAGACCGCGCCTACGACGTGGACAGCGAAGCTCAGAAGTGGTGCGACGTTCCACGATGGGACTCCCGTAACGGCCGACGACGTCGTGTTCAGCTACACCCGGATTCTCGATCCGACGAACAACTCGACTCTTAGCGAATTCCTTCCTTTCATCAAGTCGGTTACCGCTACCGCTACTGACACCGTCGAGTTCCAGCTGAACTATCCATTCCGCCTGTTCCCCTCCCGAGTTACCTGTGTCAAGATCGTTCCGAAGGCGGCCGTTACTGCGGACCCGACGGGCTTCGCTCTGAAGCCAATCGGATCCGGACCGTTCAAGGTGACTTCGGCGACGCCGCAGGTCTCGTACATCCTGAGCGCTTTCCAGCCTTACAACGGTCCGAAGCCAGCGAAGGTGGCGACCCTCACCTTCCTGCCGATCACGAGCTCGTCCGCGCGTGTGACAGCGCTGCAGTCCAATCGGGTTCAAGCCATCGAGGCGGCTCCGCCAGTCGACGTGCCAACCCTGAAGACGACAGATACTGTGCAGGCGGTCGAAAGCTTCGACCTGATGTTCATGATGTTCAACTGCAAGATGAAGCCGTTTGACGATCCCCGCGTTCGCCAGGCTCTGCACTATGCCTTGAATGTGCCGCAGATTATTCAGACGGGGCTGTTGGGCTACGGGACTCCAGCAACGAGCTTCATGCCAACTACAAGCGCCTACTACCAGCGCGCGGCGAAGGTCTACGCCTACAACCCGAGCAAGGCCAAGAGCCTGCTGGCAGCGGCTGGCGTAAGCAACCTCCAGATCACGCTTCTCAGCAGCACAGTGAACTTCATCGCAGCGTGCGCACCGGTAGTCAAAGAGAACTGGGACGCAATAGGCGTCAACACGACTATCAAGCTGGGCGGCTCTGGAGGACTCTACAAGAACTACGTCGACAAGGGGAACTACCAGGTGATGGTAGCTCCGGGAGACCCATCTGTGTGGGGGCCCGATGACCCGGACCTGCTCATGCGGTGGTGGTACGTAGGCCAATGGCCGCAACGCCGCTACTACTGGAACACCACCTCGCAAGCCCAGCAACTTGTGTCCCTCTTGAACCAGGGCGCGCAGGCTACAACCAGCAGTGCGCAAAAGGCGCTCTGGAAACAGGCATTCGACCTGCTGTCCGAGGAGGTTCCGCTCTACCCGCTCTTCCACGCGAATCTTGCCACAGCATGGAACGCGAAGAAGTTGGTCGGATTCCAACCAATAACGACGACCGGACTCGACTTCCTCGGAGTCGGAATCAAGTAGCATGAGGCGGGTGCGGGTGGGGCTAGCAGCCCATCTTAAGGTGGCTCGATGCGGTTAATACTTCGGATGTCTGTCCGCAGGTTGATCCTGCTAGTCCCACTCGTGTTCGTCGTGGCGTTCTTGGTCTTCGTGGTAAGCAAGTTCGCCCCGAACGACCCCGCGTACAACGCCCTCGGAACAGGTGCATCGCCGGCAGCCCGCCATGCGTGGATAATCGCGCACGGCCTGAACCGTCCGATACCGGTTCAGTACTTGAGTTTCCTCTGGCACGCGCTGCACGGCAACCTCGGCGTAACGGAAGACACGAACCAGCCGGTACTCCAGGTCGTCGGCTTGGCACTCCCTATCACTTTGGAGCTCACAGGATTCGGCTTGGTGATCGCCATCTTCGTAGCTGGGTTCCTAGGCATCACAGGAGCCCTCTATCGGGATCGTTGGCCTGACCAGGTGGTCCGTGCGCTATCGATGATCGGTCTTGCTACCCCTTCGTTTTGGCTGGGGATCGAGATGATCCAACTCTTCGCATTACGCCTTCATTTGTTCCCCTCAGGGGGCTACGTGCCGCCCAGCCAGTCCGTCGGCGGGTGGCTGAAGAGCCTGGCGCTGCCCGCTTTAGCGCTTGGTATTCCTGTCGGGGCCTCGCTAGGGCGGGTTCTACGAACCTCACTCGTAGAAGAGCTTGACAAGGACTATGTGCGAACCGCCATTGGCAACGGACTACCCAGAGTCGTTGTGCTGGCCAGGAACGTCTTACGCAATGCCCTGGTCACGCCACTCACGATTCTTGGCATTACCATCGGCACGTTGATCGGTGGGGCGCTCGTCATCGAGACCATCTTTGACCTCCCCGGCATGGGCAAGCTGCTGTTACACGGCGTCAGTTACGGCGATGCAGGACTGGTAGAAGGTATTGTGCTGACCGTCGCTGTTGCCTTCGTCATCACGAACTTGTTTGTCGATATCCTACTTATGATCCTGCGACCAACGATGCGGTCATGACGATCGACCAGTTGGAACCTCGACGTTTTCGCGCAGTCTCGATCTTCAGGCAACGGTTCCGGGCACTGCCGCTTCGCGCTAGAGCGGCGGTGAGTTTTATGACTTTAGTCACTGTCGTCGGGGTCTTCGCGAACCTGGTCACTAGGTATAACCCGTTGCTCACCTATACGCCGGTACTCGCACCGTCCGGCCGCTACTGGTTCGGCACGGACATTCTCGGGAGAGATATCTTCTCGAGGCTGATCCTGGGTACGCGCGACTCGTTGATCATCGGCTTCGGCTCGACAGTTCTTGCACTCGTCGTCGCCATAGTCTTAGGCAGCATTGCGGCAACCTCGTCAAAGGTCATTGACGAGGGGATCATGCGTGCTTGCGACGTGGTCATGACCTTTCCCGGGATCGCTCTCGCCTCGGTCCTTGTAACGGCGTTCGGAAACGGGCTCGTTGTCTTGGTATGCACTATCGCCTTTTTGTACCTTCCGATCCTGACCCGTGTCGTACGGGCTAACGTCATGGCGCAGTACAGCGAGGACTACGTCCGCGCTGAGACGGTAATCGGAGCCGGGAAGTTGCATATCCTACGCCGACACGTCGCTGTGAACTGCGCGGCCCCGGTCCTCGTGGTCTGTACGCTGATGGTCGCGAACGCCATCGTCTTCGAGGCGAGCCTGTCGTTCATCGGTGCGGGAGTGCAACCGCCCGCCCCGTCATGGGGAAATATTCTGGCATCTGGTCGTAACCTGATCATCGCCGGGGGCTGGTGGGCGACGCTGTTCCCCGGAATTCTTCTGCTGCTTACGGTCCTGTCGCTCAACATTCTCGCCGAGAACATCTCCGACTTCAGGTCGAGGCCCAGAAAGAGTCTCGGCGAAGACGATGTAGCGATCGTTGCTACCGCCGTGGAACGTACCATCGAGGTGGCAGACGTCTCACTGGCTCTCGTGGTCGCAGGTCAACGCCTGGCGGCCAGAGCACGTCCGATGCCGAGCGGCGCGCCACTTCTTGAAGTAGAGGACCTCACTGTAAGATTTCCCGCTCTTCATGCCGGCAAGGCAGTCGTGGATTCCGTGAGCTTTGACATAAAGCCCGGTGAAGTACTCGGAGTGGCAGGCGAAAGCGGATGCGGCAAGACTCTGCTCGGCCTCGCAATAATTGGATTGACGCCGCGCTCGTGCGAGATCACCGGAAGGATCCGCTATCGCGGAACCGAGGTCTCCGCGATGGGACGCGCCAGGCGTAGTTTGCTCGGCCACGAGATCTCAATGGTCTACCAGGACGCGCTCTCTTCGCTCAATCCCAGTATGACAATCAAGGCTCAGCTATCGCAGGTTGTCCGCCGAGGAGGCACCGATTCTCCGACCGACCTGCTGGAGATGGTAGGTCTCGACGCGTCCAGGACGCTGCGCAGCTATCCACACGAGCTTTCAGGCGGGCAGAGACAGCGCGTGCTGATCGCAATGTCCCTCTCAAGACGTCCAAAGCTGCTTTTGGCTGACGAGCCGACTACAGCCCTTGATGTGACAGTGCAGGGTCAGGTTATGGATCTGCTTCTTCGACTGCGTGCCGAACGTGGATTCGCACTGATGATGGTGTCACATGACCTAGCGCTCCTCGCAGACGTCAGCGACAGGCTCCTCATCATGTACGGCGGTCAGCTCGTCGAAATGGGTCCCACCCACACATTGGTCGGCTCCGCTGCGCACCATTACACAAGGGGCCTGCTTGGCGCCGTTGTGTCGATTGATTCGACAGGCTCACGCTTCGCCGAGATAGCGGGGAACGTGCCCTCTCCTGCCGACTTCGTCGACGGTTGCCGGTTCTCTGGGAGATGTCCGGTTGCTTCGAGTATCTGCTTGTCCAGTAAACCCGCCCGTGCGGCTCTTGGACAGTCCCACGAGGCGGCCTGCCACCACCCAGTTTTGATGGCTGGCGCTGCAGCCGGCTCGGGACCTAGCGAGATGAATTCTGAGGTTGGACTGTGACAGAGCCCATTGTGGAGCTCAGTGACGTGGTCGTGGACTTCGCCGTGGCGGGTGGGGGCATATTCACAAAGGAGTCTTTACGCGCGCTTAGAGGCGTCAGCTTGCTGATCGCCGCTGGCGAGACTCTCGGGATCGTAGGCGAATCAGGATGCGGGAAGTCCACCCTTGCACGTGTTCTCGTCGGGCTGCAACCCCCGACGTCGGGATCTGTTCATTTGAAGGGCCAGGAGATATATCGACTTAGGGACCGCAGCCGGAGGCGATATGTCGGAACTAACGTTGGTTTGGTCTTTCAGGACCCGGCCACGGCACTGAACGGTAGGCTGCCAGTTCGCAGGATCCTTCGAGACCCCTTGGACGTCCATCGACGTGGGACTCCACCCGAGCGCGACCGGCGCGTGAAAGACCTCTTGGATCTCGTCGGGCTGCCGGCCAGCGCAGCAGATATGGCACCAAGACAGCTATCAGGCGGTCAGCGTCAACGAGTGGCCATCGCACGGGCCTTAGCCTTGGAGCCGAGCGTTATTGTCGCTGACGAGCCTACGTCCGCGCTGGACGTTTCCGTTCGAGCTCAGATACTCAACCTGCTTCTCGATCTCAAGGCTGAGATGAACATGACGATCGTGTTCATATCGCACGACATTCAGACTGTGCGTCGTATTTCCGACAGGATCGTCACAATGTACCTTGGGTATATCGTTGAGGAGTTGCCGCAGGCGACGGTGCCACAAGGCATCGCCCACCCCTACACCAAAGCGCTCTTTTCGGCAACACCGAGCCTGCTCGATCCTGGTGACCCGATTATCCTCGGAGGATCCTTTCCCTCGGCGGTTCGCCCCCCGTCGGGCTGCCCTTTCAGCACCCGGTGCTGGTGCTCCGCCCCTGAGTGCACGAGCGAGGTCCCTGCCCTTCGCCTAAAGCCTGAGACGGTAGGACACCGATACCGTTGCTGGCATCCCCTCGGGGAGGAGAGTTCCCAAGATGCTGCCCGGCCCTCACAACCGTTGGAATTCCGGAGCTAACTTCCCCGACTTTAGTCAGAAGCCTCGACAAGAGCCAGAGAAGCAGCGGTGACGATATCGCGAACCGAGTCGGCGATCTCCGTCCGTATCTCCGGCTCCAGAAGCGAAGCCGCCTTGACCGATTCGATGCTCACTGAAACCACCCCCGGCTCGTCCCTGGACGTCACCCCATCGGCCTTGGCGAAGACCGCCCGCATAGCCGTGTTGTCGTCGAGGACGTGCGCGACGAGACGGTCAACGCCGGCCTGCGTTGCGGCGACGCCGATAGCGCCGAGCATCACCGTCCCGAGGCCACGACCCTGGTTACTGTCGGTGGTGGTGAACGCGATCTCTGCTTGGCCGCGCACAGCGGTACGAACGTAGCGTGCTGTCGCCATCCCCTCGCCGGTTGCAGAGTCAATCGCCACCCAGGCGAAGTGGTCCACGAAGTCGATGTCGACCAGGTAGTCGATCAGCTTCTGCGACGGCGGTGTCGGACTGAAGAACCGGCGCCTGAGCGATTCCGCTGACAGGTTGCGGATAGCGTCGGTCAAGTTCGCACGGTCAGTCGGCAGGAGCGGTCGTAGTAGCACGCTTTGCCCGTCGCGCAAGGTTACAGGGATCGGCCGGCAGTCCTCCGCCAGGCGCGTGCTCGCCATCGCTTGTATCCGCTGGCGCGCTGACTCGATGTCTATGAGCGCTTCTAGGGCATCGGGGCCACCGGATACAAGCAGGCAATCCTCCAAGGCGCGGATGGTGGCGCTACGCGGAGCGTCGCGAAGCAGTGAGAGCTCGCCGAGGATCGCTCCTTGCGCTGCGACCGCGATACGACGATCGGCCTTACCTGTCGACATGGTCACTTCGAGCGTCCCGGCCATCACGACCCAGAATCGGTCGCCTTTGTCTCCCTGCCGGCTCAGTTCGAAGCCGGCCGGGACTGCCTCTAGTGTCATCAGTGACGACAGAAGTGCGACCTCGTCACTCGTCGCTTCACTCAACATTTCGAGGTTGCTGAGCGCCGCCGAAGGATCCTGCGGCAATCGCCTGCCCGCCCGTTACTGCGGGGGGCCGCTCGGAAGTGTCACGGAGGCGGTGGCACTTTGACCGGACGGCGTGGTCCACCCGATGCTGACGTGGTCCCCCGGATGCAGTTGGGAGATCAGGTTGGTCAGCGACGCAGGGGAGGTGACGCTCGTCCCGTTGAGCGACGTTATGACGTCGTTTGCGGCCAGACCGGCGCTCGCCGCCGCTCCGTTGGCGATTACGCCGGCCACCTGAGCACCAACAACACCTGACGCGGTTGTCGCGGTACTGACCTCGACGCCGAGGAACGCTGTGGCGCCGATGTGTACCGTGGCGCTCCCGCGACCAGCGCGGATCTGCGAGGCGATCGACATCGCCTCGTTGATGGGAATGGCGAAACCCTCGTTACCTTGAGTCTGGAACGAGAATCCCGTCGAGGCTGCAGTGTCCATGCCGATCACCTGGCCAGCTGAATCGATCAGCGCCCCGCCGGAGTCGCCGGGTTGTATTGCAGCGTTTGTTTGGATCAGGTTCGAGAGTTTCTCACTCGTCCCGTTACCGGCATCTTGCGCGGTGATGGACTGCCCGAGCGCGGTCACCTGCCCGGCGGCGCTACTTGGCGTGCCGCCGACGCCGCCAGCGTTGCCGAGGCCGATCACCGAGTCGCCGACTTTCACGCTTCCGGACTTGGCTATCGACGCCACCTGCAGGCCGGACGCCCCGACGAGTTTGATGACGGCGACGTCGCGGAGGCGGTCGTAACCCACGACAGTCGCCTGATAGGTACGGCCGTTGGCCACGTCGACGACCTTGATGGCGGTCTCGCCTTCGATGACGTGGTTGTTGGTCAGGATGTAGCCGTTAGATGTGAGCACGATGCCCGTTCCTGCTGCCGCAGCCTGCTGATAGGAGAGCTGCGTGTCGATATCCACCAGCCATTTGCTCGCTGTTGCTGCAACCCCGCTAAGGGCGGGATTCGTCGAGCCAGAACCGGTACCCAGCCCCGTACCGCCGCTGAATGGATTGACGGTGCTTCCGCCCGAGGAACCCGCACCCGATCCTGTACCTATGCCGCCCGACGACCCTGTCCCGCCCGACGAACCCGTGCCGCCTGTCGAGCCCGTGCCACCGGAGCTTCCCGCCGGCGTCTGACCGAGTGCTGTTTGGCTTGCAGAAGTCCATACCCCATGTCCGATGCCGAGGCCAACCAGAAGGCCGACCGCGAGGAGGAGGGCGGTGACGACGCTTGGAAGGCTTCGCCGTGGCCTCGCGCGTCCCCAGCCTCCGGACCAACCACTGGGCGAGTACGGCCCTTGTGGGTTTCCTCCAGGCGGATAGGCACCTTGGCCAAAACCACCCGGTTGGTACCCACCTTGGGGATACCCGCCGGGAGGGCCCCCGTAGCCACCCTGGGCGTAACCGCCTTGCGGGTAGGCCCCAGGCGGGTATGGACCCTGCTGGTAGGGGCCACCGGGGGCGGCGTAGCCGCCCGGTTGATAGCCGCCCGGTTGATAGCCACCCGGTTGATAGCCGCCCTGTCCGTAACCGCCCGGCGCGCCCTGCTGCGGTTGTGCGCTCCGGCCGTCGCCGGCAGTCCAACCGCGGTCCCACTCGGGGGGTGGCGGCGGGGGAGTCCAAGACCCCCCAGTATGGGTCCACTGCTCAGCGTTCGGACGCTCTTCCGGCTGGGTGTCTTTTGGGTGCTCAGGATCGTACATGGTCTCCCACCAAGGTAGGTCAGGACTTGACAATAAAGGTTACGTTCCCGTACCTAAGCGGGAGATGAGACATAGCTAATTTGCGCGCCATGTCATCGGGGTTCGGAGATGATTGACGGGAGCCAAAGCAGGGTGAGACACATGCAACCCGAAAACCCGGATTAGCCTGCCATGACAAATGGTAGATTATTGCCACGCGCACTACCATCGACTCCGCAGGGCGCCTGGTGGTGCCCAAATCGGTCAGAGACACCCTCGGCTTGCGTGGTGGCGAGGAGGTCGAGATCCGTGCCTGCGACGGCCATCTCGAAGTGGAGCCCGTCCTAAGCCTCATGGCACGAGCTTCACGAAGCCGCCCGGGTAATCCTTGACGGTCACCCTTTGGCGAAGATGACCTACGACGTGCTGGGCGTTCGTAGCAGGCTTCTTCGATAGTAGGAGCCGTCAGCTTCGAAGTTCTCTAAACGGACGGGTCTTGTCGTCGCTAGGCTCCTTCGGAAGTCCGAGCACACGTTCGGCAAGGATGTTGTGCTGGATCTCGTCGGTGCCCCCGTAGATCTGCGGGCCTTGCGCGAACAGCGCCATCTCCGTGAGCGGCGTGGCGAGACTCCCCCCGGGAAGGCCCTGCAGGGAGGCCGCGCCAGCGGTGTTGTAGGAGTGGAGCATGCCTCGCGGCCCGGCGATGCGAAGTCCGAGGTCGCGAGACAGCCTAAGAATGATGCTCATCGACAGCTTGGCCATGTTCCCGACCCCGGCCAGGTCGGATCCGCCGGCACGCAGCGCCTTTTGGCGCAGTGTCATGTAACGCCCTATCTCGGTGAGCGCGTGCAGCTGGGCGAGACCCTGACGTACCGTCGGGTCCGCGGTCACCCCGAACTCGGACGCCAGAGCCCGGACAAGCGCTGCGGCGCCGCCGACCCCGCCGGGGCCCCCGGATCCGCCCCGCGTGCGCGCCGCTACGAGGTCGCCCACTCGTTTGGTCAGGTCTCCGGCTATCGAACCGGCGACGGCCGTGCTGGCGCCGCCGGACCCTCCGCCAGCCCCGAGGCCGGCACGCTCGAAGGCGAGGGTCGTGTTCGCCACCGCCCAACCGTTGCCCACGCCCCCGATGACCGCCGAATCCGGCACCCTCGCCTCGGTTAGGAACACCTCGTTGAAAAGGGCCCTCCCGGTCATCTCGCGCAGCGGGCGGACCTCGACGCCGGGCTGCTTCATGTCGAACGCGAAGTAGGTGATCCCCTGGTGCTTAGGTACGTCGGGGTTGGTCCGCGCTAGCAGCATCCCCATGTCTGCGACCTGGCCTCCGGACGTCCACACTTTCTGGCCGGTCACGACCCATTCCTCGCCGTCGCGCTCCGCTCGACATTGCAAGCCGGCAAGGTCGGATCCGGCCGCAGGCTCACTGAAGAGCTGACACCACGACTCCTGGCCGACGACGATCGCGCTGATGTAACGGCGTGCCTGCTCCTCTGTGCCATGCGTTGCGATTGTCGGCGCTGCCAGCAGCAGCCCGAGTCCGCCCGGCGCCGGCAGCGCACCGAAGTCTGTGATGGTCTTCTGCGCTGCGACCGCCTCCGCCCGGGAAAGGCCGAGGCCGTAGCGGTCCTTGGGCAGCGTGGGTGCAGCCCATCCCGAGAGGCCGAGGCGCTCCCACCACTCGCCGACAGTCAGGTCGGGATCCCAGTTGAGCTCGAGCCACTCGTTGAGGTCAGTTACGGTTCCGGTATCGGTCAACGTGGACATGCGGGACTCCTTGTGTCTTCGGCGGGAAAACCGTGATCTGATACTAGATGTAGGGAGGTCGATTTGTGAGGTCCGTCACTGAAGCGGTCTTGGCGAGCATCGTTTCGCGCTGTCCGCTCGACGACCGCGAGTCTTCAAGCCGAGACTTCACCATCCAGGCATTCCGGCGCCTCGAACGGCCGTATGACCGCCACGCCGACCCGACGCACGTGACCGGCTCCGCTTTGGTGATCGGACCTCGAGGGGTGCTCCTTCACCGCCACAAGAAGCTGGGAATCTGGCTGCAGCCGGGCGGTCACGTGGACGGCGGGGAGTCGCCGTGGGAGGCGGCACGGCGGGAGGCGGGCGAGGAGACCGGACTCAGCTTCGCGCCTTGGCCGGACATTCCGCGGCTGATCCACATGGATGTCCACTCCGGCGGGGGAGGCCACATCCACCTGGACCTGCGGTACCTGCTTGCTCCCGAGGGCGACGACGAACCGTCACCGGCGCCCGGTGAAAGCCCCGACGTGCGGTGGTTCTCCTGGGATGACGCCATACTCGTCGCAGACCCCGGCCTCAAAGGGCTGATCCTGGCCATGCGTCGCCCGCGAGACGAAGTTTCGCCCGGAGAGCCAGGGACATCTAGCCTTCCGGGCGAAGCGGGCGCAGGAGAACCTCCTGGCTGACGGTGGCGAGATGAACCCCGTGGCGGTCGAAGACGTGCCCTGCCGCCAGTCCCCTCGGCACACCGACTCCCTCGCAGCGAAAGTCGTGGAGCTGCCAGCCCGTCTCGGGTATCCGCTGGTGGAACCAGATCGCGTGGTCGAGGCTGGTCCCGTTCCAATGCCTGCCTTCGAGCCCGTCGCCGGCTTGCTGGGCGGAGCGCACGCAGTCGGTCGCGAGGTCATCCGAAAGGTAGGCGAGTGCGGCAGCAGCTTGAACGCAGCCCTGGCCGGAGGATTCACGAACTTTCAGCCATGCCGTGGCGCGCCCGCCTTCGTCGTGGAGCATGCGCCGCTCCATCATGTAACCCCATCCGGACTCCTCCAGTCCTTCAGGTCCGACGGTCTCGGGCATCGTGTGTGTCTGCAGGTACCGCTCTGCCTGGCCCACCTGGAACGACGCGGACATGTGAAGGATCGCCCCGCTCGACTGCGACGCCACGACCGCCCGGGTGACGAAGCTCCGCCCGTTGCGCAACCGGTCGACGTCGAAGCGGATCGGTTGGCTGGCGTCACCACGCCGGATGAAATAAGCGTGCAGCGAGTGGATGACGTACTCCTCGTCGACTGTCGCGGCTGCAGCGACCAGAGACTGGGCGACTATCTGGCCGCCGAAGAGGCCTCCCCAGGGGTAGCGCGGGCCACCGCCGACGTAGGAGTCGGGACCCCGGCGGTCCAGTTGAATCATCTCTGAAAATTTCATGTTGGCAGCGACTCGATCCCGCGCACGCCGTCAGTCCTTGGTTGCGACCTGGTTGGGCGTGACGTGCATCACCGGCTCGAATCTCGCCACTTCCACGTCGACGGCCTCCTTGGTAAAAGCAGCCGCGAGCTCCTTCCGGCATGATTCGCATGGACCGAAGAAGCGTTCGGCCACCTGCGATGCACATCGCGGGCACACGAAGGCCGAGCTCCCGCCGACCTCGTCAGGACCGCTGCTTGTCA
>JAJZDJ010000004.1:47345-54939 GCA_021828685.1 Actinomycetes bacterium
TTGTCATACCCGGCGTTGTCATACCCGGCGCACAATAGTGTGCAAAGTGCTCAGTGCAATCCCAAAGCGGCCGAGCAAGCCGGCCACTGGCCCCACCCCGACGCAGCTTCGAGCTTCGCTGCGGCAGCGTCCTGCGTTGACGAGGGTGCAAGGTCAGGGCGACCGGCGAAACCCAGGTCGCTCCAGGTCTGTTGAGTGAACTGGTAGGCGCCGTAGAAGCCGTTGCCGGTGTCGGCGCGGTAGTTTCCCCCAGATTCGCAGTTTCGAAGCTCCGCCCAGATGCCTCCGGCGCCTGGCGAGGACGCGCCACTCGAGGGTGCAGCGACAGCCGACCCTGCGCTCGGCGCGCCAGACGTTCCGGTTTGCACAGCCGCGACGACGGGAGCGACGACCCTTTCGATACCGTTGCCGAGGGGGAGTCCCTGGGTGGACGACGGAGCCGCCCTGCTGCCGGCTTGCTGCGCAGCGGATTGAGCGACGGTCATAGCTAGGTCCTGGCGAAGCGCGGCAAGCTGAACGTCTACCTGCGAGGCTTGGGCGACAGCAGCAGCCTTCGCTGCTCGCGCTGCGCCAACCGCTGTGTTCGCCGCCACCAGGTCATGGTCGAGCACCTTCTGAGCAGCCGAAACCTTTGACTCCATGAGCGTGAAGTTCTGCAGAGCCTGGGTCACGTTGCCTGCGACGAGGCTCAAGTAGGTGCTGCGCAGGGTGGCGCCCAGGGCACCGGACGTATTCGACACCGGCGGCGCCCCCAGCTCGCCGACGTAGCCGGCGAGCGCCGCGCCGCGAAGAGCCGCACGAGCCGCCTTCGAGTCGGCGGAGATCCTCGCCAGAGCTGAAGTATCGGTCGCGACCTCCTGGGAGAGCACCTGTGCTGCTGTCGTATCCTGCTCGTACGCCACGGTCGCCGCGTACACCCTCGCTGCGCCTGCTGTCACCTGCTTAGTGAGCGCGGCGATCTGTCCGCTCAACGAGCTGGCGCCTGATGCTGCTGGCTCGGCGGTCAGGACCATTACAGGCGCGCCGAGCACGACAAGTGCCACGCCTGAGCGGGCAAGTGTCCTCATCGCGCGACGCCGCCGAGCGCGTAAAGCAGCAGCGGCTCGCGCAAGCATCGGCAAGCTTGGCGTTATGACGTAGATAGTACCGGCATTGGCAGGCGCAAAGCCAGGCCGCACACTTGCGCAATGGACTAAACATGACAAGTCAGGCTGAGGCAGTTCGAGGAAGGTGGCGGATGACACAGGTGAAAGACGATCTCGAGGTGTCGCTCGGAGACGATCATGTAGCCGAGGTGAGGATCTGCCGGCCGCCTAACAACTTCTTCGACGCTGCCCTGATCAGATCCCTCGCCGACGCTTACGACCGGTTGGCCGCCGGGACCTGCCGGGCGATCGTGTTGTCCTCGCAGGGCAAACACTTCTGTGCAGGCGCCGACTTTCACGGCGAAAGCGACGCTGACGCCCTCCCGGAGGACGGCGCCGAGGCGCTCTACAGGGAAGCGCTCCGGCTTTTCCGTTCCGAGATCCCTGTCGTCGCCGCCGTACAGGGTGCCGCTGTCGGCGGCGGGCTCGGACTGGCGTGCTCGGCTGATTTCCGCGTGGCTTCCCCCGAAGCTCGATTCTCTGCGAATTTCGCTCGCCTCGGATTCCATCAGGGCTTCGGGCTGAGCGTCTCGCTCCCCTCCATCGTCGGCCATCAGGCTGCGCTCGAGATGCTCTACACCGGTTCACGTCTAAGCGGCGAGCAGGCTCGCAGCATCGGGCTTTGCGACCGTCTCGTCCCACTGGCCGACCTGGAGGCAGCTGCGCGCCTTCTCGCAGGTGAGATAGCTGCTTCGGCGCCTCTTGCCGTCAGGTCGATCAGGCGGACCATGCGTTCCGAGCTCGCCGATCGGATCGAAGTTGTTCTCAACCGGGAGGATTCGGAGCAGATTCGGCTACGAAAGACCAGTGACTTTTCAGAAGGGACTGCTGCCAGCCTGCAGCGCCGACCTCCGCATTTCACCGGCCATTAACCGCCTCCGGCGCGTGAGAAACCCTACGAACACTCGGTCGCAGTCGAGCGCGCGCTGTCTAACGGATCTGGTGGTAGAGGCCGTAGCCGCCCATAACTATCGCAACGACGAGGGCAGCGGTGACGAGAACCGAGAATACCAGGTCGGCTTTCCTCGACACGAGTGCGTAGATCCCGACAATCTGCGCCAACACAAGCACGGCTCCTGCCGCATAGACCAGCGTCACGTCGCCGGAGCGACCTGACGCGACCCGAGGCGAGGCGAGCTTGGCGGCGGGACGGAAATCACCTCCGTGAGATTAGTTCGCCTTCCCCCTCGGAGCACGCCGGGATCGCACAGCCCAACAGAAAACCGATAGAGCTCCGGCTTCGGGCCGGCTCCTCAGTAGCGGTACTGGTCGGACTTGAACGGGCCGGCCAGCTCGACGCCTAGGTAGGATGCTTGCGCCTCGGATAGGCAAGTCAGCCTCACGCCGAGTTTCTCCAAGTGGAGCATCGCCACCTTCTCGTCCAGGCGTCGAGGTAGCACGTAGACGCCGACCGGGTAGTCCTCAGTTCTGGTGAAAAGCTCGATCTGCGCAAGGACCTGGTTCGTGAACGACGCCGACATGACGAAGCTCGGGTGTCCGGTGGCGCAGCCGAGATTGACGAGGCGTCCTTCAGCTAGCACGATGACGCAGTGGCCGTCGGCGAAGCTCCACGAGTCGACCTGCGGCTTGATCTGCGATCGTGACACCCCTGGGAGCCTTGCGAGTCCTGCCATGTCGATCTCGTTGTCGAAATGGCCGATGTTCGCAACTATCGCGTTGTGCTTCATCGCGGCCATGTGCTCTGCAGTGATGATGTCGCGATTCCCGGTAGCCGTGACGAAGATGTCGGCAGATGCGACGACGTCGTCGAGGGTGAGTACCTGGTAGCCCTCCATTGCTGCCTGCAGGGCGCAAATAGGGTCGATCTCGGTGATAATGACCCGTGCACCCTGCCCTCGAAGCGACTGGGCGCACCCTTTGCCGACATCGCCGAAGCCGAGCACTACTGCCACTTTGCCTGCGATCATTACGTCGGTCGCCCGGAAGATACCGTCGATGAGGGAATGGCGGCAGCCGTAGAGGTTGTCGAACTTGGATTTGGTAACGGAGTCGTTGACGTTGATAGCAGGAAAAAGGAGCTCTTTGCGCTCGTGACGCTGGTACAGGCGATGCACGCCGGTGGTGGTCTCCTCTGTTACGCCTTTGATCGCAGCTGCCGTCCGCGTCCACAACCCCGGCTCCTCGCGAAGCGTCCTGGCGAGGGTGGAGAGGATGACCCCGTACTCCTCGGAGTCGGAAGGTCCGAGGTCGGGTACCGTGCCCGCTTCCTCGCAGCTCACACCCAGGTGCACGAGCAGCGTTGCGTCGCCGCCATCGTCGAGGATCATGTTGGGACCGTGGCCGTCGGGCCAGCGAAGCGCCGCCTCGGTGCACCACCAGTACTCTTCGAGTGTCTCGCCTTTCCACGCGAAGACGGGCACGCCGGTGGCGGCGATCGCCGCGGCGGCGTGGTCCTGGGTCGAGAAGATGTTGCAGGACGCCCAGCGGACCTGCGCTCCAAGGTCCACCAGGGTCTCGATGAGGACAGCGGTTTGTATGGTCATGTGCAGCGACCCGCTGATCCGCGCTCCCGCCAGCGGTTTGCTGCCGGCGTACTCCTTGCGCAGCGACATGAGCCCCGGCATCTCGACCTCCGCCAGGTTGATCTCCCTTCGACCGAAGTCAGCGAGGGCGATGTCTGCGACGCGGTAGCTGGGGAATGCTGTAGCGGTGCCGGGCAATTCTTCTCTCCTATGTGGGGCTCGCCTGCGGAGGCTGGCTGTGATGCCGGGCAGCCGCGGCGTCTACATCGGCAGCCCCGCGGTGAGCTAGGTTCCAGCATCGTGGACGACAACACTGTACTCGTGATCACGGCACATCCTGACGACGTGGATTTCGGAGCAGCCGGAACCGTTGCGTCGTGGACGGCTGCTGGGGCCTCGGTCACCTATTGCGTGGTAACCGACGGCGACGCCGGTGGATTCGACCCGAACGTGCCTCGTCGGGAGATAGGACCGATCCGAAGGGCCGAGCAGATCGCGGCCGCCGGAAAGGTCGGCGTCAGTAATGTGATCTTCCTCGGCTACCCCGACGGACGTCTCACTGCGTCGATCGAACTGCGCCGGGACCTCTCCCGGGTCATCCGCAAAGTGCGCCCTTCCCGCGTGCTCTGCCAGTCACCCGAGCGGAACTACAGTCGCATTTTCGCCAGTCACCCTGACCATCTGGCAGCTGGTGAAGCTGCGTTGTGCGCTGTGTACCCTGACGCCAGGAACCCGTTCGCTCATCCCGAGCTCGGCGCAGAAGGACTCGAAGCCCACACTGTCGGCGAAGTGTGGATGATGGGCACGGAGAGTCCTGACACCTTTGTGGACATCACTGCGACCTTCGACGCGAAACTGGCAGCGTTGCGTGCGCACGTCAGTCAGCTCACCGACCAGGACGGCAAACTCGAGGAGCGGATGCGCGGCTGGGGGACGCACCAAGCGAAAGCCGCCGGTCGACCGGAGGGAACGCTCATCGAAGCCTTCCGGCGCATCTCGACCTCCTAGCGCCGGGCGCCGCCACCCTGGCCTTGGCCGTGACCTGGCGCGAGCCTTGCCTGTATCCTCGGTTCAACCCGCCGTGGCGGCGCCAGGTGTTTCCGAGAACGCCTTCAGCTTGTCCACTCGCGGTTCGGGGGGAAGTCCGAGGACCCGCTCGGCCAGGATGTTCCGCTGGATCTCATCTGTGCCGCCGCGGATCGAAAGCGACGGGCTGACGAGGAACATCTTGACCCAGTCATCGGTCTCACCGCTGTAGGCGGCAGCGGCGGGGCCTTCAACCTGCATTGCGAGATCCGCCAGCGATTTGATCAGGGCGGTCCCTCGAAGTTTCGACCCGGAGCCTTCGGGGCCGGGGGCCTTACCGGCCTTGGCGGACGCCTTCGTGCGCTCATCGGTCATCCTGATCGTTTCGAACTTCGCCATGTCCCGGACCCAGGCGTCGCGGCGGACGGCGTCGTCAGCGGGGATCATCGACGCCAGACGGAGCACCTGGTCGCGGCGGACTCCGAGCCCGCCGCCGAGCGAGCCGCGCTCGAAGCTGAGGCAGGTCAACGCGACTGCCCAACCCTGCCCGGGTTCGTCGATGCGGTCCGAGTCGGCGATCCATACGTCGTCGAGGAAGACTTCGTTGAAATGCGCGTCCTTGTTCATCTGCACGAGGGGTTTGACTGTCACACCCGGCGCGGTCAGGTCGAGGCCGAACGCGACTATCCCGCGATGTTTCGGTAGTGACGAGTCATATCTGGCTAAGAGGAGGCCCCACTTCGAGTAATGAGCCCGTGAAGTCCACACTTTCGATCCGGTGACTCGCCATCCTTCGCCGTCCCGGCGGGCGCGGGCGGACAGCCCGGCAAGGTCGGAACCCGCATTCGGCTCTGAGAACAGCTGGCACCAGATCTCGGTTCCGTTGGCGATAGCGGCCAACCAGCGGAGCTTCTGCTCGTCGCTGCCGTGCACGAGGATGGTCGGTCCGACGAGGTCGATGCCGACCATCCACGGGTAGAGATCGGGTGCTTCGAAGCGCGACAGCGCTGCTTTCACGGCTTGAGCGCCGTCCTTGTCGACGCCCATACCGCCGTACTCGCTAGGCCATGTAGGGACCATGAATCCGCCCGGAGCGAGCGTCGCAAGATACTTGCGACCTGCGGTCAAGTCGTCGATGCCGGCTCCGAGAACAGCCACCGGCGCATCCGGATCGCGTTCTGAGAGGAGACCTTCAAGCGCAGCTGCCGCCTTCTTGACTGGATCCTCGGTGCGCGCCTCGCCGTCCACCTGTCCGAATCTAGCCGGAACCCAGCCAGCTAGGGCGTGGCGGCCTTGCAGCATCCCTTACCGCACCACGGCCGAGGCGCCGATGCGGATGTTGCACGCAGGACAAGCTCGAAGACCATTTCGCCATAGCGAGGGTCGTCTCCCGGGGTGGGGGTGCGTACAAGGCGGGCTCCTCGGCTGAGAGCGCGGTCTCGCGCTGCGACGTCAAGGTCGTAGCGCACCTCCATGTGGTCCGACACGAACCCGATCGGTACGACGATCACCGTGTCGTGGTCCGCTGCCGCTTCGTCGATCGCGTCCGCGATGTCAGGCCCGAGCCAAGGATGCGTCGGAGACCCTGAGCGGCTCTGGTAGACGAGGCGGGTCCGGGATGCTTCGACGCCTGCCCTGGCGGCCACTTCTTCTTTCACGTATTCGAGCTGCGATTGGTACTGACAGCCGGCCGCCATCGAGGTGGGGATGCTGTGCGCGGTCATGAGTACCGGGACCGTCGCAGGCAAACGGGCGGCGGCCACCGCAAGGCCGTCGGCGAGGGGTTCGAGGAACCCGGGATGGTCGAAGTAGGGCCCGACTCTCGTCAGTGCTGGGACGCCGGACCCGATCTCTAGGGCGGCCGCGTCGAGGTCCTCCATGTACTGCCGGCATCCGCTGTAGGAGGAGTACGGGGACGTGGTGAACACCGCGGCGCGCTGCACGCCGGCAGAGACCATCTTGCGCATCGTGTCGGCGAGGTAAGGCCTCCAGTTTCGGTTCCCGACGTACACGGCTAGGGCTCTGTCGCGACGGGCGAACACCGCTTCGATACGAGACGCAAGCCGCCTGTTGAGATCGTTCAGCGGGCTGACGCCCCCCAGGCTCAGGTATTGGCTTGCGACCGCTTCGATCCTGCTTGGGGGGACCGGCCGACCTCGAACCACGTTGGCGAGGAACGGCGCTACGTCACGAGGGTCGTCAGGACCGCCGAAGGAGTGGAGTAGGACGGCGTCGGGGATCATCGACCCCGACGTTACAACTGGCTTCGCTTCGCGCCTCGCCAGTGCGTGGTCTCACGGCGCCCAGACGCCTGCGCTTCGTACGCCCCAGCTCATGCAGTCGGCGTACGTGGGCTCCCATATGTCGAGGCGGCGGCCCCGGATGGCGCCGCCCGTATCCTGCGCGTAGCGGTACCCTACGCCTTGGATGTAGATCTTCGTTCCGAGAGCGATGACCGACGGGTCGACGGCAACGGTGGCCATCGAGGTGAACGCTCCGCTCGCCGTCCTGCCGGTCAGGTCATAGCAGGTGACCACGAAAGATCCGAGCGGTCTGCCAGCTGTCGTAGGAGAGGCCGGCACGGCGCGCGCCGGGCTTGTCCTGACAGCGTCGATGACAGTCGAAGCAAGCCAGTAGCCGCCCCCGTCGGGTGTGGGTATCGCAGCAGCGATCGGACGGGCCAGATTGGTGTTTGCAAGCGACCCATGGAATGTGGCGTCGCCGAACGCGAAAACCCCACCATCAGCACCGACAAGCCAATAGCCGCCGCCATCAGGTGTAGGTATCGCAGCAACGATCGGACGGGCCAGACGGGTGTTTGCAAGCGACCCATGGAATGTGGCGTCGCCGAACGCGAAAACCCCACCATCAGCACCGACAAGCCAATAGCCGCCGCCATCAGGTGTAGGTATCGCAGCAACGATCGGACGGGCCAGACGG
>JAJZDJ010000113.1 GCA_021828685.1 Actinomycetes bacterium
CCGCTCGTAGTGCAGCCGGTGATGAAAAGCGTGTCGACTCCCAAGTCGATCAGGTGGCTCACCAACGGTGTTCCGAAGAAGGCGCTTGGGTGCTTCTTCGGCAGCAGCACATCGCCGGGTTCGGGCGCGACCTCCGCCACGAACTTGTAGCCGGCTTCGGGGATGTCCATGATGGCGGGGACTTTCGCACCGAGCCGTCCGCCGTCCGTCTGGGCTTTAGGGGCGACGTGGGGATACAGGACGGGAAAGCCCCGGTCGCGGAACGTCCCGAGAAGTCCGGCGATGTGGCCGACGGCGGCCCACCCAGTCTCACCGCAGCTGGTCGGGTATTCCTGGACGGCCTCGAAGAACGGCTTCGGAGAGGTGCCGACCGTACGGTACTGGACGTCGATGATGAGAAGGGCAGGACTGCGTCCCACGCCGATCGTCTTGCCGAATCCTGCGGCCGCGTAGCGCTCCTCGTCGTCGGGAGTGATCACGTCGCCCCAGATTTGCGAGTTGGTCAACTTGTCGCCCCGGCCAGCTCGGCTGCGAGCGCCGCCCTGCCGCTCGTCCGGCGTGGCAGGTAACGGCCGCCGGTTTCTGCGACGACCTCGCCGTCCGAGAAAGCCAAGCGTCCCCGCAGGAACGTCTTCTCGACAGCCACGTCGAGCGTCCAGCCCTCGTACGGGGTGTAAGCGGCGCCGGAATGCATGTCGGCACCCCTCAGCTCGGTACGCCCTCCTAGGTCGATTACTACCATGTCCGCGTCGGAGCCCACCTGGATAGCCCCCTTCCTCGGGTACAGGCCGAACAGTCGAGCCGGCGTCGTCGAGACCAGGTCCACGATACGAGCGAGAGGGATGCCCCGCTTGACGTGCCCTTCGGAGATGAGCAGGGTGAGCAGGGACTCTATTCCCGGAAAACCGGCGGACGCACTCCAGATGTCCTTCTCCTTCGCCGACTTGTGGCGCGGCACGTGATCCGAACCGACCACGTCGATCACTCCCGCGGCAAGGGCCGCCCACAGAGCCTCCCTATCCTCGGGGGTCCGAAGCGGCGGGTTGACCTTCCCGTATGTCCCGATGCCTGAAGTCTGGTCAAGCAACAGGTAGTGCGGGCAGGTTTCTATGAAGATCCCGTCGTGGTTGTCCCGATGGGCGACGAGCGCGTCGAGGGCGAGCTTGGAGCTGATATGCACGGCGTAGATAGATGCGTCGAGGTTCTCGGCGAACATAGCGACCCGTGCCGCCGCCTCCGCCTCGACGATGGGCGGCCGGGCGGCGTTCCACGCTACGAGATCCGGCCCTCCGAGCGCTTTCGCCTGGTCGCGAAGCCGCCACACGAGCTCGATGTTCTCTGTGTGGGGGTTGACCATCGCGCCGAGTTCCGCTGAGCGTCGCAGGAGCTCCCACAAGAACCCGTCATCGTTGCTCGGCAAGCTGAGGTACTCCCCTTCCCCGCCTTTGAAGTTCATGAAGAACTTGAACGAAGGGACGCCTAGCTCGTCGATGTACTGCGGCAGTTGCTCGAGCTGGTGTGGCGTTCCGATACAGAAATGCAGCCCGAAGTCACACGCCGACCATTCCTCCATCACCTTCACCACGCCGGGGAAGAGGTCTTCGTAGGGCTCGGCAGACATAAGATATGCGAGGACCGTCGTGACACCGCCCGCGACCGCTGACGCCGTCTCTCCCGCCACTTCTTCGCGTGACCGGGCGACTGTGATGTCGGCGCCCAGGTGGATGTGGGCGTCGATAGCACCCGGCAGGACGCAGCGCCCTGCGACGTCTACGCGCTCCGCCGCATCGACAGGCGTCCCCGCTTCGACGACAGCGGCGAAGCGTCCGTCGCGAACCCACAGGTCGGCACGGGTCAAAGCCCCCGAGGGAAGCATCACCTGCCCTCCGAGTACTGCAAGGTCAATCGAGGACATTTCCGTTCCTTTCAATTGCGAGGTACCTGGCTTCGAGGTCTTCGAACTCCTGCTTTCGCACGAGACTCTGACGATCGTGCCACGTGATCAGGCGGTCCGCGACCATCTCCGTGCTCCCTGCGACACGAAGGTGCCCGAGAACCTCGCGCACCGCATGGACCGACGCCCTCATAGCGGAGTTGGCGTAAAGGACGAGGGTAAAACCCATCGCGGCCAAATCCGATTGGGCGACAATCGGCGTCTTGCCGCCCTCCACCATGTTGGCGACGTGCAAGCCGGGGACAGCAAGAGGGATCGCAGCCAGATCGTGGTGTGACGTCGGCGCCTCCACGAACAGCACGTCGGCGCCGGCTTCGAGGTACTGCATAGCCCGGTCCAGGGCCTCGCCCATTCCAAGCACCGCCGCCGCGTCGGTTCGTGCGATGATCATCGTGTCCTGGCGGCGCGCGTCGACCGCAGCCCTAATCTTTTGCACCATCTCTTCGGCCGGTACGACCTCCTTGCCCTCGAAATGTCCACAGCGTTTAGGCGCCATCTGATCTTCGATTTGTATGCCGGCGGCGCCGGCCCGCTCTAGAAGCCGCACCGTTCGCTGCACGTTGACGGGATTGCCAAAACCGGTGTCAGCATCCACGATCAGCGGCAGGCTCACCCCTTCAGCCATCGCAGCTACTTGGTCGACCATCTCGGTCATCGTTATGAGTCCGACGTCTGGGTAGCCGAAGCGGGAGTTGGACAGCCCAGCACCGGTTACATAGATCGCCTCGAAGCCCAGTTCCTCGATAACGCGCGCAGTGATCGTATCGGTCGCGCCTGGAACGATCACCGCACGACGCTCGGCGTGGGCGCCAGCTACGACATCCCGAAGTCTGCTCATCGCGACATCGCTGTCAGGCACCCGGCCGGCTCTGCAGACCCACCGAACACCTCGACGAGAGCGTCACCAGTAGTTTCAGTCACGCTCTGACCTTAAGTCAAATTAGTCTAGATGTCAACAGTTGGCTGCCAGCACTTGGAGTACCTAGCTGGACTCGTCGTCGTGCATTCCGCACTCGAGGAGCTTGAGAGCGTTGTCCAAAGAAGACTGAAGGTGTTTGGTCAAGACCTTTTGCGCGCTGGCGATGCGGCCGGCGACGAGATGCTGGAGAATCTGCTCGTGGTCTTCAAGTGCCCGACGGGCGCGAGCGGGATCGTGACCAGAACGCGAGCGGGCCAAGTCGATCTTGCGGTGAACTTCGATGACGGCTTCGACGAGGATCGGGCTGCCCGACATGTCCACCAGAGTCTTGTGGAAATCGAGTTGGCGCGGGTACGTGGGGTCGAAATCGAGTGCGTGTTCGGTAGCGTCGAGCAATTTGTGGAGCCGCTCGACGCCTTCGGCGTCGTTGGAGGCTGCGAGGCGAACGGCGTGTGTCTCCAAGGCGATGCGAACTTCGTAGAGTCCCCGAAGCTCCTCGACGCTGAACGTCCGGATGAAGGCTCCCCGGTTCGCCACCATACTGACAAGGCCCTCACTGCTGAGCCGGTGAATTGCCTCACGCAGCGGCCCTCGACTGATCCCGAGCGCTGCAGCCAACTCCACTTCGTTCAGACGTTCGCCCGGTAGGAGCTTGCCCGCGACCACCATTTCGCGCAGGACCTCGACCGCCTGACCGCTAAACGTCTGGGAGGGTCGCTCGATCCGGCGGCTGAGGCTCTTGGGATACATGTTTTAGCTCTCCCCTTCAGGTCTAACTAATTCCCCACGCGGTCCCACGCTAGAGACGTTACCTCATTGCGTGCGCCTTTATCACGATCATGTTAACAGTCGAGGCCCAATCAAAAAGTGACGTAGTGTCAACTGCCGACAAGTTTCCTACGTCCGCTAGAATGTCCGAAGTGGTCGCTACAGGACTGGAAGGTTAGAGGTGGCGCACGGGGACCCGGTCTTCTGGTCAATCAACATATTGGACGTGCCACGTGCGAAGAGGTTCTTCAACTCACTCTTCGACTGGACCTACTCCGATCCCGGACCTAGCGGTGCGGTCAGGATCGACGGGATGCTCGGTTCGATGCACCCGAGCGATGTCCGTAACCCGGCCACGATTTGGATACGCACCGAGCAGATGCCAGACATCGTCGAGCGGGTACGCAATGCCGGCGGACGTGCAACTGACATAATCGAGACACCCCAGGGCATAACGTCGACGATCGTGGAGCCGGACGGCGTGAGGCTGGCGCTCTCCTGGGGCGACCACGACGCACCCCCCGTGCAAGCAAGCAGCGTGGACGGCGGCCTCGCCGCTTGGAGCGTGGAGTCGACTTCGGCTCAAAGATCAGCCGAGTTTCTGGGAGAGCTTTTCCAGTGGTCTGTCCGTGCCATCGGCGACGATGTCTACGTCATAGACGACAGGCCACTTCGCGCAATCATCAAACAGGCGGACGTTCCGAGCGAGCCGCGCCTGTGCTTCAGCGCGAGCGACCCTTCGCTTGACCAGGTCATCGCGCGCCTAGGCGGCGAGTTGTCACTCCCGGTGGCATATGAGGACAAGCCGATCGTAACCGCGCGAGACGACCAAGGCTACCTGTTCGACATTCAATCAAAGCCCAGCTAGACAGTAGGGTCTTGGGTTACGAGCAATTCGTCGAGGCTCGGCAGCGCTTGCGGGGGAGCCGCCGAGACGCTCGTAGCGTCGAGCGGGTGGAAGCAGGCGACCCGCCGGTGCTCGACCGGATCTGCCAGCTTGGGGGCGGACTTACACTGGTCGCTTGAGCGCAAGCAACGTTGAAGGTACGGACATGCACCAGGAACAAGATCGCCCACGAGCACAGGTTGCTGCCTTGGGCGTGGCGCTACCCGGGGATCGGGGTCGAGGCACGCCTCGCTCAGTGTCTGGGTGTAGGGATGCAGCGGCTCTGTGAGAACCTTCCAGGCCGGCCCTGACTCGACGATGCTGCCCTTGTACATGACGACGATGCGATCGGCTATCTGCTGGGCCGTGGCCAAGTCGTGCGATATGAAGAGGTAGCTCATTCCGAGCTCCTCTTGGAGCTTTTGGAGTTGGTCGACGATTGCGGCCCGTACTGTCAAGTCGAGTGACGACGTCGGCTCGTCGAGCACGACGAAGCTCGGTCTAGTGACGACGGCCCTGGCGATCCCGACCCGCTGCTGTTCTCCGCCCGAGAGCTGATGGGGATAGCGGGTACCTTTGTCAGGGTTCAGACCTGCCATTACGAACGCATCCCTGACCCGATCGTCGATGTCGGTCTTCGACAGTTTGGGCCGCAGATTGCCAAGCGGCTCGGAGACGGCATTTCTCGCCTTCAACTGCGGGTTGAGCGACTGGTAGGGCTCCTGGAAGACGATCTGCATCTTAGGGCGCAAACCGCGCAGGTTGCGCGATGACAGGTTGTGGATGTCGCGGCCCTCCAAAGCCACCCGTCCGGCGTCGGGGCGCTCGAGCATTGTTGCGATCCGGCCCAGCGTCGACTTACCCGAACCGCTCTCGCCGACCAGGGCGACCGTCTCTCCACGTCCGATCGACAGGGAGACATCACAGACCGCTGCGACCGACGTGCCGGCACGCCGGAACGTCTTGTCGACGTGTTCGATCACCATCACCGGGGTCGTCGAACTCGCCGGCGCGTCCGAGGCGAGAATTCTTTCCCGGCGGAAGCGAACCGAGCGGGCGGCTACACCCCCGCCTTGGTCTGCTCCGGCCTCGAGCACAGGTGCGGCACCAGGTACTGACGAAAGGAGCTTTTTGGTGTACGGATGCTGAGGTTCGGTAAAGACCGAAGCGACCGGCCCGCGCTCTACAACCTGACCGAGCTGCAGCACGACTACCTCGTCGCAGTACTGCGCAACTACCGACAGGTCGTGGGTGACCAGAAGCAGTGCCTGTTCGGAGACCTTTCGAGGCTGCGCTATCAAGTCGAGGACCTGGCGCTGCACCGTGACGTCGAGCGCAGTCGTCGGTTCGTCGGCGATCAGAAGCGAAGGAGACAGTAGCGACGCCAAGGCGATCGCCACCCGCTGCGCCATCCCTCCCGACAACTCTCCTGCGTGGGCGCCGAGCACCCGGGTCGGGTCGCCGATGCCGAGATTGCTCAGTAGCGTCCCTACCTCCGAGAGACTGTTCCGTCCTTTCCAGCTTCCGTGATCGCTGAGAAAGCCTTCGAATTGGCGTGCGACGCTCACGACCGGATGCAATGCTCCGAAGGGGTTCTGCCCTATGTATCCGATGTCGCGAGCCCTCACGGCCCGCATCTGGGCGGGGGTCATCGTCGCGAGGTCGCCGACGCCGTCGAGATATATTCGCTTCGCGTTGACGGTGTGGGGCGGGCGTATCAGTCCCAGGATCGACTTGATGATGCTGGATTTGCCCGAGCCGCTTTCGCCTACAAGGCCCAATCGCACACGTCGGTCGAGGCAGAGATTGAAGTCCTCGACAGCGGGAGCTCCCACTTGACCGGAGTACCCCACCGAGAGATTCGCCACTTCAAGCAGGTGTTCGGTCATTCCGGCTCCAGTGCTCGTGAGCGGGCCAGCCGGGCCCGAAGACCGTCGGCGACCAGGTTGAAACTGAAGATGCAGAGGAATAGGGCGATCCCAGGAAAAGCTGCGTCCCACCACTGGCCGGTGACAAGCTGCTCGGAGCCGTCCTTGATCATCGAGCCCCAGCTGGCCGTCGGGGGCACTGTCCCCACCCCGAGGAAGCTTAGAGCAGCGACAACGAGAAGAGCGACTGCGGCCGTATTGGCCGTCTGGGTAAAGATCAGTGCACGGAGATTAGGAATCATATGACGAATCATCAGCCTGAACGAGCCGGTCCCTGCGGCCCTCGAAGCCTCGACGAACCTGCTTTCGCGCAAAGCCAACGCCTGGCTGCGAACGAGGCGGATGTAGAACGGCCCTGACACGAGACTGATCGCAATTGCAACCATCGTGAGGCTGTTGTTGGATATCACGACCAATGCGATGGTCACGATCAGAAGCGGTAGAGCCTGGAAGGCGTCAAGGCCTCGCATGACCCATTCACTCGCCCGGCTTCTGGTGCTGACAGCCAGCCCGCCGACGACGCCGACTATGGTCGCCAGCGCCGTTCCCTCCAGCGCCAGGGGAAGGTCCGTACTTGCAGCGCGGATCGTGCGGGCGAACACGTCCTGGCCGACCTGGTTGGTCCCGAACCAGTGCTGGGCGCTCGGCCCCTGTAAGACTTTGCCTGTCCCCAACGCGTTCGGGCCGTAGCGCAGGGGGAGGAACCAGCCCATCAAGAGGAGGCCACCGAGGACGACCAGACCGGCGATCAGGCCGACCGACTTCGTCCATTCTCGTGTGCCGGTCGTCTGGGCGCCGACAGGTCGGATAATCGTGGGTTCAGCTGCTATGGCCAAGGCGGATCCTCGGATCTAGAGTTACAGCAGCAACGTCGAGTGCGATGTAGACGCATAAGGTGACGATCCCAGAGAACAAGACGAACCCTTGGATCGCCGGGACGTCGAGGTTGGTCATGGCAGAAATCGCCCACTGGCCGACGCCGTTCCAGTTGAAGACGCTTTCGACGATCACGTCGCCACCGACGAGTCCGGCGAACAACGTGGCGCAGAAAGTCATTAGAGATGTTCGAGAGTCGATCAGCGCATATCGGATCAGGCGCCGTTCCTTCAGACCAATAGCCCGGCCGTAGGCAATGTGGTCGGCGACGAGCGCTTTGCCGACGACGGCCCGGGTTATTCGGGCAAGTACCGCTGCGAGTGGAAGTGCGATGGTGAGCACCGGCAGCACTAGGTGGACGAGGACGTCGCCGAGCGTCGACCACTGCCCGGCGATGATCGCGTCCACGACTAGAAGGCCGGTGTGGTAAGGCGGGTTGACGTAGGCGATACCGAGCTGGCCAGTCGGGGCCGGCAGCCAGTGCAGCCGGAAGAACAGCACGTACAGCAGCAGAAGTCCGAGCAGGAACTCTGGCGTCGCCTGGATGATCGAGCCCCCCATTCTCACGCCTCGATCAGCCAACTTGCCTGACCGGTAGGCTCCGAGGGTTCCGAGGCCGATTCCTATGAGCATCCCGAGCGCTAACGCCGGGAGGATCAACTCGAGCGTGGCCGGCACATGGGAGAGCATGTCCGACGCGACCGGCTTGTCGCTGTAGTAGGACGTTCCGAGGTTCCCGTGAACCAGCCTGTCCAGGTAATTGCCGAGCTGGGTGAGTAATGGCTGGTTCAAACCAAGCTTGCGGTTGATGGCAATCACAGCCTCCTTGGAGGCGCCCTGCCCGGCGATCGCCTGCGCCGTCGACTGGGGTATCAGAGCGACGAGGAGAAAGGAGATGATCACCACGAGCAGGAGGCTCAGCGGTATGACGGCCAGCCTCCTGGCGATCAACACCAGGCGAGGATCTCGGATTTTCACTGGTAACGCATGTTGTAGAGGAACGGTATCCCTCCAATCGACGACAGCTGCGAGAACTTGCTACTCGCGGCACTGATACCGTCGACACTGACAATCGGCCCGACCGGCGCGTCCTGGAGCTGCAGCTTGCAGGCATTCGCCAGCACCGCAGCTCGTGCCGAGCCGGTCACCGTGTCCGCTTGCTGGAGAACAGTGTTGAGCGCCGGATTGTTGAAACCTCCGAGGTCGTAACTCGAAGACGAGTCGACCGTCGTGTACATGAAGTACCCCGGGTCCTGGACGTTCGGACCGAAGCCCTCCAAGGCGATCGAGAATTTCCCCGACGCTTGGTCAGCGAGGAAGGTGGGGTAGGAGGTATACGGCATCAAGGTAGTCTTCACCCCCATGGCCTGCCAATCGCTCTGCACCACCTCGGCTAGGGTTTGCGAGCCGGGGATGCCAGTCGGATAACCGAACGAGATCGCTTTAGGTCCACCGCCGGCTGCCAGCAGCTGCTTGGCCTTTGCCAGATTGCCGGCTGCGGGATTGTAGTTGGCTATCGCTGATGGAGCCGCGTACAACGATCCGGGAATGCACGAGGTGACCGGCTGGGCGTAGCCGTTGTAGGCAACGCTGACGACCTGGCTACGGTTGACGGCGAGACTGAAAGCCCTTCGCACCGAGGCGTTCTGCACGAGAGAACTCTTCATGACGAACACGAGATAGAACTCAAGGTTAACGTTGGGCTGAAGATCGGCCTGTACAGAAGGCGTCGCCTTAATCTTGGTCAAGTCGGCGAGGGACAGCTCGGCGCCGTAACTGACCTGACCTGACAGGGTTGACTCAAGACGGGTGCTGTCGTTAGCTATCGGCACGAAGGTCGCCTTAGTGATCTGCGGCGCGCCGCGCCAGTAATGCGGGTTGGCTACGAGCACTTCCTTGTTGGGCAGGTTGTCGACCGATACCTCATAAGGTCCGAAGGTCGCGCTGTGAGACGCCAAGTACGTGTAACCCCAAGGATCGCTTGCTGGTGAGTTGGCGACAACCGCCTTCTCGTCGATGATCCCGAGATAGGAGGCGCTGAAGGTCTTCTCGACAAGGCTGGACGGGGAGGTCAGGTGGACCTGAACTGTCAGGGGACCCGTCGCCGTCGCCGGATTGGCGGTGTCGATATGAATCCCTTTGAGCAAGTTCGCCCCGAACTGGCCGGTGTTGAGAGCTCGCTTGATAGTCCAGACCACGTCCGCGGCGGTGAGAGGGTTCCCGTCCTGGCTGAGAACGTTGGGGCGAAGGTTGAACGTCCAAGTCAGGCCGTCCGCCGACGGCGACGCCGACGTAGCCAGTTGCGGGAGCGGGTCGGGAAGTACCTTGGCGGTGTCGGGATCGAACGAAGCACCTTGGTAGCCGAACAAGGTACCGGCGATGTTGGTGGCCACGTTTCCGGCCTGGGTTCCATTGGAGGATCCCTTGGGATCGATGTCCGCGACTGTCGGGAGTCCGGTTACTGCGATAGTCACCGACGCAGGAGCCAAGGTCGTGGAAGTCGACCCGGTCGACCCAGTCGAGGCCGTGCCCGACGAGGTCGGTGACGACGACGAAGCTTTGCTGCTCGACCCGCAAGCGGACGCTACCACTGCTGTTGCGATCAACGGAATCGTCAACGCCTTCATCCGCCTTGTACCG
>JAJZDJ010000114.1 GCA_021828685.1 Actinomycetes bacterium
CTCCCGGTGTGCCGTCGAGGAGGCTTGCCGCGGAAGCGCGTTTCGACGAGCGGTAGATGTCGTCGGCGTGCAGACGGCTTGAAACCTCGCAGGTAATGTAGACGGGGCCGCCGTCGCTGCGGCGCTCTGCCAGGAATACCGAGTCGGCGATAAGTAATTCTTCGAGGCCGTCCTGTCCCATGGTCCCAGACGACAGCGCGGCGCGAGCCTTGTCGTAGAGCTCGGATCCATCTAGCAGTCGTATTACGAAGAACCCGTAGCTGAACAGGTAGCCGCCGGCGTTTCTCAGCCACTTGTCCTTGAAGCAGCCATCGACTAGCAACTCGAGGTCATCCTTGAGTACGTTGTGGTCCTGCTCGAAGGTTAAAAAGTTGTCGTCGAGGCGCACTTCGAGGTCTTCCTCCCGAGATGCCATCTAATGAGGTTACAGTCGATGTGCGATATGTAGCTGCGGGAAGGTCTTGCGTTGCGATAGTGAAGGAACCATCGCTGCGGCTGAAATGAGCGGCAGGCCGCTGGTGGGGATGACATGATGTTGGCCTGACATCTACCCTCCTGCATCCCACTTTACCTCCTGAAGTGACCACACCGGAATCCGACTTCGACGCCCGGACCGTCGAGGTTGCGGAACTGCTCGTTGGCGCCGGGCGGGTGGTTCCCGGGTTGGCTATCGACAACGAGACCGGTCGTGCCCGCTCGTGGTGGTGGCCGCTACCGGCCGCTTCTCAGCGGGCTCTGGTCGCGTCGCTCGCCTTGGATGGGTCCGTGGAGGAGCAGGTCGCGGCGGCGTCGCGCCTCGCCGAGGCCGTCGACGACATCGTGCGGCGCCGGCTCGTCTCCGCCGGGTCATTCCTAGTCGCACGAAAGTCGGGAAAGCCGACGGTCCAAGAGGCGTGGTGTCGTTCGCTGGCGTCAGCCGACCCGTGGATGAGCTCGTCGCTCGACCCGACGAAACTAGCAGCGCTCGCGGGGGCGGTAACGGCCTGGGTGCGTTCCGGGGCGGTCGTGGGCGGCCGGGCGAGGCTTTGCCTTCGGCTCATAGAACCTGAAACGAACGGACCCACACGACTGTCGCCGGAGAACCCCGATGCGAGCCCGCCGTGGCGGGTCGAACTCCTCGCCCAAGACCGCGACGAGCCGAGCCTCGTCGTGTCGGTCAACGAGATGTGGAAAGGGAACTCGCCTTTCCCCCCGAGCGCCCTCACCGACGTTATCGGCGCCCTCGCACGGATGGGCCGACTCGCCCCCGAGCTCGCCGGGGCACTCGACCGGGCCGTCCCCGACAGCGTGGCGATTGAATCAAGAGCAGTCGTCTTGTTGCTCGCCGAGAGGGCCAGGCTCTTGGAGGACGCGGGGATCGGCGTCCTGCTGCCGGGATGGTGGACACGCCCGGCGAAACTCGGGCTTCGAGCCAAGGTCAAACGCAGCCAAGGCCGAAGCGAAGGGACCGGCACCGGCCTCGTCGGCATGGACAGCATCGTCGCATTCGAATGGCAGGCCGCGCTCGGCGGAGAAAAGCTGACCAAAAGCGACCTCGCAACCTTGAAGCGTGCAGCGCTCGCCAAGCAGTCCCTCGTGCGACTGCGCGGCCAGTGGGTGGAGATCGACATCAGCCGGATCGAGGACCTCCTCACCCGGGCTGGTAGCGAAGGTAACGCCGCAGCCGGCGAACTGCTCAAGGCCGGGCTCGGATTAGCCAGCCTGGATCTGCCTGAAGGCGTCGAGGTGGTCGACGTCGACGCCACCTCCCTGTCTTGGATGCGAAGCCTGCTCGAAGGTGCCCTGCATTCGACTGTCGAGGCGATACCGACACCGGAGGCTTTCGGAGGTCAGTTGCGCCCCTACCAGGAGCGCGGGGTGGGATGGCTAGTCTTTCTCGGCCGGCTCGGCCTCGGAGCGTGCCTCGCCGACGACATGGGGCTGGGCAAAACAGCCCAGCTGATAGCGACGCTTATCGCCGACCCCTCGCAGGGCCCGACGCTGGTGATCTGCCCCGTGTCGGTGCTCGGCAACTGGGAACGCGAACTCGCGCGCTTCGCCCCTCAGTTGCGTGTCCTGGTGCATCACGGCGCCACCCGCAACACAGCCGGAGATTCCCTGGCGGAGCGCGCCTTGGCACACGACGTGGTTCTAAGTACCTACTCGCTGTTAGCACGCGACCAAGAATCGCTAAATGGCGTCGAGTGGGCCCGGCTCGTCTTCGACGAGGCGCAGCAGGTAAAGAACCCTTCGGCGGCGCAAAGCCGGGCAGCGAGGTCCCTTCACGCCGTCCGCCGCGTCGCTCTCACCGGCACCCCCGTGGAGAACAGGCTGAGCGAGCTGTGGTCGATAATGCATTTGCTGAATCCGGGGCTGCTCGGGAGCGCCCAGAGTTTCAAGGAGCGCTTCGCTTCGCCTATCGAGCGTGAAGGCGACCCTGAGGCGACGGCACTGCTGCGCCGGGTGACCGGACCTTTCATCCTGCGCAGACTCAAAACCGACCGGTCCATAATCGACGACCTGCCCGACAAGATCGAAACCGTCGACGCCTGCCCACTCACCCGCGAGCAAGCGACGCTCTACCAGGCGGTCGTCGACGACATGCTCTCCCAAGCCGAAGCCGCTGACGGTATCCAACGACGCGGTATCGTCCTCGCCGGGCTGACCAAGCTCAAACAGGTGTGCAATCACCCTGCACACTTCCTATCCGACAAGTCGCCGCTCGCGAGACGATCAGGCAAGCTGGCGCGCACCGAGGAGCTACTCGAGGAGATACTTGGCGCAGGCGACAAAGTGCTGTGCTTCACACAGTTCGCCGAGTGGGGTGGACTTCTCCAACCCTACCTCCAACACCGCTTCGGGGTCGAGGCGATGTGGCTTCACGGCGGTGTGCGCCGCACTGCTCGCGACGAGATGGTGCAACGCTTCGCCCTTGCCGAGGGACCGCCGCTACTCCTCGTTTCTTTGAAGGCCGGCGGGACAGGACTGAATCTGACCGCCGCATCTCATGTCATCCACTTGGACAGATGGTGGAACCCGGCGGTCGAGGACCAGGCGACCGACCGCGCTTACCGTATAGGCCAGAGACGCAACGTGCAGGTCCACAAGCTCGTGAGTTCGGGGACGGTCGAGGAGCGCATCGACGAGATGATCACAGCGAAACGCGATCTGGCAGCACGAGCCGTCGGGACCGGCGAGGAGTGGCTCACAGGGCTTTCGGGGGCGGAACTGAGCGACCTTGTGTCGCTTCGAGACGGCCTGGAGGCAGACTGATGGCGCCTTGGGAGCGCGACGATCCTTGGGGGCGCTACCCGGCGTCGGTACCCCTCAAGGTAGAGGGGGGGATAGCGACCTCCAAGAAGCGTGGGCAGATGGCGGCCACCTGGTGGTCGCGCCGTTTCGTCTCCGTGCTCGAATCGTACGGTCTCGGGTCGCGGATGCAGCGCGGCCGGCGCTACGCCAGGACCGGCCAGGTGATCGACATCAACGTCGGTTCCGCTTCAATCGCGGCGAAAGTTCAAGGCTCCCGGGCCACCCCGTATAAGGTCGCAGTCACGGTCGTCGCTCCGGGCGAGAAGCAGTGGGCGGCGATCGTCGAAGCGATGAAATCCAAGGTCGGTTTCGTCGCGAGCCTCCTCGACGGGGAAGTGCCGGTCGACTTGGAGGAGGTGTTCGCCTCGTGCGGGGTGACTTTGTTCCCGGCTAAATGGACGGACTTGAAGGCTAGCTGCAGCTGCCCGGACTGGGAGAACCCGTGCAAACACATAGCTGCGGTGCTGTACGTGTTCGCCGACCAGCTCGACGGCGACCCTTGGCTCGCGCTCGAACTTCGAGGCCGTCGACGCCAGGAACTCCTCGATGCGCTCGTATCGGGGAACGGCGATAGATGGGACGGGCACTTGGGGGCTCCGGGGGAGGTAAGCGAAGCCGAGGTAGCGCCGTGGTGGCCGTTCGCCCCGGGGCCGCTTCCTGCGCTTCACATGGAGGTCAGTGTGGACGTGGCGTTGGCCGGGGGCGGCGTGGATGGTCGGCCCGACGCAGTACTGGATGGGCTGGAGGCCCTCGACGTCAAGGTCGGGCAATCACTGTTTGTCGATCTTCTCCGGCCGCTGTACGGAGGGATCGTAGGCGAGCCGCTGTACGGAGGGATCGTAGGCGAGACCTGACTCGGAGCGTTTGTTTGCCCAAGGGTCACTTGGACTCAGGAAGTCCCGACATGAACTCGGCGATGGCTGCGACGGCTCGGCGTTCGAGTTGCGGCTCGTCGCGAACGTTGCTGGCGGCGAAGCGGGCATAACTGCGAGCACCGATCCGGTCGGTGGCGGCGAAGGCCTGTCTAATTGCGGCTAGTGCTACGGCTACCTCAGTCCCGTAACCCGTAGGGCCATTTCGATCGATCCCTTGTTTCGGGGAAGGTCGAAGATTCGACTGATTACCTCGACGTCCGTTGTAAGCAGTTCGCCGGCTTCAAGGGCAAGTGCCGATAGACGGCCCCCCAAATTGTGCTTGCCCGTCGGGTTCGCAGATTGGGAGGGTCGGAAGACGCGGCCGGGTGGGCGCTGCTTGCCCGCAGGGCAAAGGAACTCAACCATTAGTCCGACGCCGTCGTATCGCAGCCAGCGAAATGAGACGTCTCCCTCTTCGAAACCGAGGCCTTTGAGGACCGTCTCGATGCGTTCGTAGGCTGCCGTATCGCCTTCCACGAGGGCCAGACTCAGACATAGGTCGATATCAGCTGTTCCGACGTGCGGCTGGATACCAGGGTCGAGGACGGGAACCAGCAGGCCAGGGACAAGACCGCCGATGAGCACAACATGCGCCGCCATGAACCCGAGGGAACGGACGATCTCGGCTGCCTCAGCGACCAACTGGTCGCCTAGCTCTGAGCGATAGCTAGCAATGTGTTGTCCGTCAGATTCGTTCAAGAGCTTGATCCCTGAATATGTGGGCGGCGTCCTGATTTCGTCCGCCTTGGCGTCGCATGTCCAACCAGACTCGGATCGCAGGGGCGACTCGGATTCCGTCGTACGATTCCGCCGCGAACGACCCCAGCTCTCCGACGTCACTCCATAGCTCCAGATTTGTACCGCGTCCGTGCTCATCTGCCCCGAAAGGCTCGATACCCAACCGTTCAAGCACGTCGGCGGGTTGAAGCATACCGACGCGGATGTGGGTGGTGATTATCCTGCTGAGGACCGGAAAGCCTCGCAGATGGCTTCCCGCGGCGCCGGTTACTGCATAGGTAACCCCTGCCTCAGATGCCATCTCTGCGAACCGTCGGGCAACTTCTTGGTCAGTTCGAGCGTATAGGTAGGAGGCAGTGGACGGCGCCCGTCTACGGCCGCCGTCCACTGTGGCAAGCCAATCCAAAGCCGCACTGCGGTCGTCAAGTACTCGTCGTTGCTTTGAACCTTTGCCTACTGCATGGACGAGTCGGTTTTGCTCCATGGCTCGAAACACGTTGTGCGCATGACCAACGGAGATACGAGCGTTCTCAGCGAGCCGATTGACTGTCCACTCACTGTCGGTGCCCTCGAGGAGAACCTGGACGGCTCGGATTCCGCTTGGACCAAGCCGGAACTCTTCTCTACCCACGATCTGCTGGCCGACCTGTCGGCGACCGCCGCGGTCAATGTGGACGAGCGTTCCTGGCCAGGACAGATGCAACGCACCCCGCCCGTCACACCACGACAGGCCGGCTAGCTCAAGTGCGTCCCGTTCTTGATAAGGGACGAAGCGCGCAGCAACGACACCTATTGTGTCTGGCGGAACCGTCTGTGCAACTTTGCGAGCTGCGAGGTTCGGGTCCGCTCCGACAACCAGGCGCGGCAGCATCGTGACTCGGTGGTCGTGATCGTCGATCTCAACGAGGTCAATGGACCCTTCGCTGAGGACGACCTCAGGGATGCTGGCAAAGACGGCGCGGTAACGATCCAAGTCGGAGCGCCCGAGATGCAACGTTAGCTTCATCTACAGTAGCCTTCATTGTGCATTGAAACCTACTATACAGTGAAGAGTAACTTACCTGCTAGGAACCGTTGCGGCCCGTCTCCCCAAAAGGTCCGCAATGCCGACACCAAGCAGACGAGCGGCGAGTGCCGGATCGGCGAGGTGATGCTTTGGCGGTGTCGGCTAACGACATGGGGCGCATCCGAAGCGTAACGATGCGACCTGCTCCGCTGTGGGTCGGCGAGCGATCCAGGGAAGCAGATCCGGTGAGAAGGAACGATCTCGTCGTCGACGACTCGCCTTACGTAGCTGCGTAGCTGATATGCATTTTCGCCCTCCTTGGGCCGGACCGCGTATGCGCTACATCGCGTCTACGCTACATCGGGTCGAAGTTCTACGCTACATCGGGTCGGCTCTTCGCAGTTGACTCGTGGGCCTCGTAGCGGTCCGGTGTACGATGCCGACGTGAAGTGCAACCCGGCGGAACGGGGGGCCAGATGAGTGCACTAGTCGGGCGAGACGACGAATTCACTGCACTCGTCGGAGCCCTCAACGAACTGAGCTCAGGTATTTCGTCGTGGGTCCAGGTGACCGGCGAACCAGGAATCGGAAAGACGCGACTAGTCGCCGAGCTCTGTTCGGTCGCCGACGAACGCGGCGCACTCGTTCTAACCGGCCGCGGCGCAGAACTCGAGGCCGACCTCCCTTTTGGAATAATCGTCGACGCCTTCGACGACTACCTGGGATCAATCGACACCTCGCGCCGTGACGAGCTGTGCGGTAGCCATTTCGGGGACCTGCGCCGGATATTCCCTGCGCTCGACGCACACAGTCCGCCGAGCGACCACCGGGGGGCCGAGGACGGGCGCTACCCCACCCACCGTGCGCTTCGGTTCCTGATAAGCCGGCTTGCCGACCGGGCTCCGCTGGTCCTCGTCCTCGACGACCTGCACTGGGCTGACCCGGCTTCGATCGAACTCGTCTCGTTCCTGCTCGGCCATCCTCCAGACTCGCCCGTGCTCATGGTGCTCGCCTGGCGTCCGGGAGAGGCCCCCGGCCTTGCCGGGGCCCTGGTGGCGCGAGCTAGAGATCTGCCACGAACGGCGCTTAGGCTCACAAGCCTAAGCGAGGATGCACTCGCCGTAATGCTCGGAGGCGACCTGGGCGGCACGACCCTCCGCTCGGTGTTTCGGGCTAGCGGTGGCAACCCGTTCTACGCCGAAGCACTCGCTGCGGGCGCGCGCAGGGGACCTTCGCAACAGTTTGGCTCGGCGAAAATTCCAGACGACGGGACCATCCCGGATTTGGTTGCAGCAGCTGTCAGCCACGAAATTAGCTCGGTATCCGAAGTCGCCCGACTCTTGGCCCAGGGCGGGGCGGTTCTCGGAGGGCCTTTCGACTTGGAAGTGGCAGCGCGCTGTGCTGGCGTAGCGCCCCACCAGGTGGCGGGCGGACTCGACGAGTTGGTCGAACGGGGCATCGTCCGTCCTGTTCACAGCCCCCGCCGCTTCGCATTCCGCCATCCGATCGTGCGCTACGCCGTCTACGAGTCGGCAAGCCATGGATGGCGATTCGGTGCCCACGCCCGAGCTGCAGTCGAGCTGCTAGAGCGAGGTGCTCCAATCGCCACTACAGCGCATCACCTCGCGCGCTCCGCAGCCCCAGGGGATCTGGCGGCGACAGTGCTGTTGATGGAAGCTGCTGGCGAGGTCGCTTCTCACGCTCCGGTCAGTGCGCAGGCGTGGCTCGACGCTGCCTATGCAATCGTGCCGCATCGTGCGGACACAGTCAGCACACGAATCGACCTACTCGTAGCGCGCGCCCGGGTTTCCTGCATGCTCGGAGATCTTCGTGCCGGCCGTGACGCGTTCGTCGAAGTCCTTTCTCTCATAACCCCTGACGACCCACGCTACGTTGCGCTCGTCGCCGGATGTGCAGGCGTCGAGCACGGCCTCGGCAACTTCGTCGAAGCCCGAGCTAAGCTGCAGGGGGCGCTCGAGGGAGTCGGAGCCATCAGCCCCGCCGCTGAGGCGACCTTGTGTATCGAGCTCGCAGTCTCCTGGCTCTATACGCTCGACCTCTCGAAGGCCGAGGCCTTCGCCACAAGGGCGTCCGAGGTGGCGGAAGGATGTGACCGGCTGCTCGAAGGGACTGCGAAGGCCCTGCTTGCCTTCGTGCACGCTAGCGAAGAAACGCCTCTCGGGAACATAGCAGCGCGAGCTCGTGGCTCTGAAGCGGCAGTGATCCTCGACGACCTCGGCGACGACGTGGTGGCCACACGCCTCGATGCCCTCTACTACCTAGGCTGGGCCGAGCGCCTGCTCGAACGATACGTGGCTTCGGGCACCCATCTCGCCCGAGCGGTCGCCGTGGCCAAAGCTGGCGGCGGCTCCCAGTGGTTGCTACCCACCCTGATCGAGCAGGCGAAGACCGCCACATTGAGAGGCCAACTTTCCGTGGCCTTGGACGTCGCCGAAACGGCTGTCGAGATGGCGAAGATCTCCGGCGTAGGTCTGCTTGTACAACTTGCGCTGACAGCCGAGGCGGCAGCGCTCAGCGCGGCGGGAGACAACGAAAGGGCTATCGCTACCTGCGCCGAGGCGTTGAGTTTCGCTGCCAGCGGGACGACCTATCACGACGCGAACCTGCGACGCTTACGGGCCATTGCCTACCTCGAGGGCGGTGACGAAACGCGGTTCCTTGCCGAGCTTGCCTTCGACGACGACACGACCGTGCGCGACGGCATGGCGTGCAAGCTCCTAGAAGCGCGTTGTCGGAGCGAACTCGCTGTAGGTCGAAGAGCGGAAGCAAAAGGACTCGCAGACAAAGCCCACCAGCTCGCCATCGCGCTCGATTTACCCGCTTCGGCGGGCTTCGCTGCCAGGGCGCGGGCTCGAGTGATCGCATCCAGCGAGCCGGCCACAGCTGTTGTCGCGGCGCGCGATGCCATTGCGGCGTTCGTCGGCTCAGGCGCTCTCCTCGAAGGAGCCCGCACCCGGATCTTGACGGCCGAGCTGCTTGCGCGTTGCGGACGCGTGCGCGAGGCGTTAGCTGAATGTTCCGCAGCGGCCGACGCCCTCGCATCCTTGGGGGCGCAAGGGGCGGAGCGCCAAGCACGCCTGCTTCTGCGGCGCCTGCGGCGAACTGGGAGCTCCCCGTCACCCAAAGGGGCGATCGCTCAACGTTTCGATGTTCTCAGCCGACGTGAGCTCGAAATCGCCGAACTCGTCGCGCGTGGACGCACGAATCGCCAGATCGCCATGCTGTTGTCAATAAGCGAGAATACAGTGGAGAGCCATGTAGGTGCGATACTCGCCAAGCTCGACGTGAGCGGCCGCGGGGCCGTAGCCCGGGCTCTGGCCACCATGATCGAGCCTTGAGGGTTACCCACTGAGAGCCAGCCCTAAACATAAATCACGGATTTCCGGGATAGAAATACCACGGGGACTTGGTCAGGCTTGTGGCGGTGGCGGTCGATCGGTTAGTCAAAAGATGTCGGGGAGACGCTGGTCACGCTCACTTCACCGCGCTCAGCTCTACTAGGGCGACGCGGTTCGCCGCGCACGCCGACGAGCGCATGGGGCGCACAGTTTGGATCAAGTGTCGCTGACCCGCGATGGTCGCACTCCGAAGCGGCGGAGCGCGCTGCGGGCTCGGCTAGCTAAAGGTTTCTCCATCAGGGCCACGGCCTTGATGTGTATTGCATTGGCAGTGCTCGCGATGGTGGCCACCCTGCCGAGCACGACGCCCTCCGCGTCGCCTGTGCCGTCGGTCGCTTCCGGGGCTAAGTCGACGTCGCCGGGCCAGCCGTCGAAGCTGACCAACCCTCTCAAGCCGGCCGACCCGCTGGCGAATCCGACGGAGCACACCGGCCGCCTCACGGGAGCGACGACTGGCCTGCCGGTGGGCTGCACCTCCGACGGACTAACTGTCACCTGCACCTACAACTCTGTGGTCGTCACCGGCAATTCGACTGCGCCCCTTCCCATAGCCTCCGTGCAGACCCTGACGATCCCCGTTGGCGTCACGTCGGTGAATG
>JAJZDJ010000115.1 GCA_021828685.1 Actinomycetes bacterium
GCGACGCGGGGTGGTAGTGGAGGCCGCCTACGAGCTGATGGAGGATCCTTCCAGGCTCACTGAACTGACACTACTTTTTGGATCTTCACGACCGAGTTCGGGGACGTCGATGTCGTTTCAGGCGTCGCAGCGCCTCGCTGAGAAACGCCCGGTCCGCGTCGCCGAGCGCGGGAGACTCTCAGGTCAAGCGCTGCCGCCGTCGACCTGGCCGCGGCGACCGTTCGGGGAAGTTCTGCCGCCTGCATCGTGTCTCGATCCTTGCAGCTCTAGGTCGAGGGAGCCCTCCAGTAGCCAGCGCAGCGTGACCTGGTGACTGGCGCTGGGACGCGGCTACCCCACCCAGCAGCAAGTCCCGAGGTTCGAGGCTAACAACCAAATCGTAATCCGCCACTACCAAATGGCTAGCGGCTTACTCGCCACTCTCCTAGGCGATGACCGTACACTCATGGGTTATTGATATGACCGTACGCTCATAATCGTGCTATTATGAGTATATGGTCATGCTCCCGGATGAGTATCGAGTTGCGGTGCCGAAGGACTTGGGCGCCGCCCTGAAGCATTTTCGGAGTGCGGCGGGCGTCTCGCAAACTGGAGCGGCCGACCGGGTTGGTCTGACCCAGTCTTATGTTTCGCGCCTGGAGTCTGGCGAGTTCGGAACCTCGGTCACTCAAGCCCTTCGACTGCTTCGACTCGTCGGCTGCGAGGTCGTTGTCAGACGAGCCACTCGTGGCTGACTGCCTCGTCGCTTGGCTGTACGGCACTGCTGTCGCTCGCCTTACCCGACGCGACAACCACGGTATCGGAGTCGAGTGGGAGCAGGCCGCGCTTGACCGCTGGAGCCTCGGTAGTCGAGTCCTGTCGGTCGCCTTGCCAATCGGAGACCCCATAGGTCCGAGAGACTCAAGAGGACTCGACTTTTTCGAGAACCTGCTCCCGGAAGGACCTGCCATCGAGACGATGGCCCGAATCGCTGGCGTGTCACGCTACGACACGTTCGGCATCCTCGCCGCCTTCGGCGAGGACTGTGCCGGCGCAATCGTCATCCTCCCCGAAGGTCGCTCTGTGGACGCTTCAGAAAAGACGACCTACCTCCCAATGACGAGCGACGACCTTGCAGAAGCCATCCGTAGTTTGGACAAGGCTCCGCTCGGCGTCGATCTGGCGAGCGGGTACAAGCCTTCGCTCCCGGGGTTCCAGCGCAAGCTGCTGCTCGGGCGTTCTCCAGAGGGAGACTGGTTGCGGCCAACGCACGGTGCTCCGTCGTCATGGATATTGAAGCCCGACGGACGTACGCCGATGGCCGACAACGAGGCGACCTGCCTGGGCTTGGCGGCTGCGTGTGGCCTGCCGGTACCCGACGTCGAGTTGCTTCACGTTGACGGGCTTGCGACACTCGCTATTCGTCGATACGACCGCTCTGCCCGTTCGGTCGGAATCGAGCGGATCCACCAAGAGGACGGCTGCCAGGCCACGGCCACGCCTCCGGCGCAGAAGTACGAGGTACAGGGGGGCCCGTCACTCGTGGCCGTCTCGAATGTCATCCGGGACTTTGGGGATCCCGCAGACCTCGAAAGCCTGCTTGCGAGAGTGACGCTGAATACGGCCATTGGCAACGCCGACGCTCACGCCAAGAACTTCTCTTTCTTGCATGACCCAAGCGATCCCATTATTCGGCTTGCGCCGGTGTACGACCTGATCGCCACCATGGAGTTGAAGCCGACCACTGGAGATGGGCGGCCGATCCCGAATGACCCGACGATGGGTCAGCGGGTCGCGGGCACCCTTGACGTTCGCGAGGTCACTCGCCAGGACCTGGTCGATGAAGGGATGCGTTGGAGACTTCGGAAGCAGATCGCCGAACGGGTCGTCGACGAGACCATAGCGAAGGTCATGGAGGCCGCCCGAAACCTAAACGGGGACGAACGCGTGCTCCTGTCGACACAGAGGCGCTGCGCGGTGCTGGCAACCTGATCTCAGACAATTTGCTTCTCCACGTCCTATGGGACGGCTTCGAGCAGGGGCCTCTGAGCACCTCGTCCGCACCGGGTGGCCGCATGGTGCCATGAACGGTTCGCCGATGAGATCACGCAGCCGAGATGCTTCGTTCGCCGGTCAGCTCCAAGTGTGGGGTTAGCGTGCTTGTCCCCCTCCACACGAGGAAAGAAGTGCAGGTCAGCAACGTAGAGCCTCTTTGGGGCTCGCCGGGGTGAGCGAGAATTCAGCGAATTTCTCGCATCAGCCATCGTGGGTTGCGACAGCCCGCCAGGTCATAGTCGTGGCGACAGTGTTGGCGGTGACCGACGTGAGCGTCTTGAACGGAGGGTCGAGTTCGGGCAAGTCGTCGCTTGCGCGCAGCTGGTAAGGATAGTTCTGGGCTATCCACTAGTCGTCCCGTCCCGCCTAGCGCTTCCCGGCGATCGCCTATGCGTCCAGCCAAGCGCCCCCGCCGCGTCGGGGTGCTGGCTTGAGCCGTGCCTGGCCGGCGGCTTCGGGTAGGGCGCCGGCGCCAGTTGTGTATGATATTTATATGCAGATGAAGGAGCGAGTGACGGTAACGATCCCCAGCGACGTGCTCGTTGCCGCGAGGCGCGATGTCCAGTGCGGGGTGGCCACATCGGTCAGCGCGTGGATCACCGAGGCGGCCGAGGCCAAGGCTCGCAGGGAGACCCTGAGCGACGTGCTGGCCGACATCGCCGACGAGACGGGTGGCCCGCTCACCGACGAGGAGCGGCAGTGGGCGAGACAGCAGTTGACCCGATAGTCCTCGACGCTGGAGCGCTCATCGCCGTCGAACGGGGTGATCGGGCGGTGATAGCTCTGTGCGCCGAGAGCGCGTTCGTCGTCGTCCCCGCTGGCGTCATCGGTCAGGTCTGGCGCGACGGGGCCCGTCAGGCACGCCTCAGCCGACTCGTGAACGCCACCGGTACCGTTATCGAGCACCTCGATCTCGCTGTCGCCAAGTTGGCCGGCGCCCTGTGTGGCCGAGCGGGGACCTCTGACGTGATTGACGCCACCGTCATTCTCGGAGCTCGAGCCCACCACGCTCGGGTGGTTACCAGCGACCGTGCCGACATCACCCGTCTTGACCCGGCTGTACACGTGATCGACTGTTGAGCGACCAGCCGGCGCCCCTTCCCGGCCATCAGCGGTCAGGGACCGCGGCTCCGGGCGATGATGCCGCCAACGGGCTTCGACCTCCACGTGTTTCCGCCACCGGCTTTTAGTGGTGAGCGCCCATGGGGCTGCTGCTCGACACGCACCTACTGTTGTGGTGGCTCTCGGATGACCCGCTGCTCCCGTCCGCGGTTAGGCCAGCGATCGCGTCGCAAGACAAACGAGGTCATGGTCTCGGCCGCAGCGGTCTGGGAGATCGCCATCAAGAAGGCGGCCGAGAGGCTGGAGGCACCCGACGATCTGCTCGACGTGCTAACGACCAACGACTTCCAAACTCTTGAGATCAAAGCCACGCATGCCTTGCTGGCAGGCAGCTTGCCACCTCATCATTCCGATCCTTTCGACCGGATGATGATTGCGCAGGCACAAGCGGAGAACCTGACGTTGATCAGCGCCGACGAACGCTTCCCTCCCCACGAGGTCACGCTCTTGGCGCTGAACTGAGCCGGCAACCGTGCCCGCCCTAACCCGCAGGTCGGGCAATCTGCTGGTTGGACCTGCTGGCGGAGCATCTAGGCTCGGTACGGTGGTAATCGGAGCGGGACTCATCCAGCTCGACGGCTACCCCTTTGAGGTGCGTCACAGCGCCGGGGCGTTGATGCGCGCCAAAGCCGCTGCGGAGATCTCCGCCGACGCCTATGTCTACTTCCGTCAGCTGTTCGGCGGGGTGGAGCCGGACCTTGCGCTGATCGTCGCAGACCGGGAGGACTGGCAAAGCAGGCAGCCGTACGGGCTCCCCTTTTTCAATGACGAAGATGGCCAGATCCGCCCTGGTATCTTGGTGATGCCGGCCGGCACCAGCGATTTCTGGGTCGCCATTGCCGAAGATCTGCGTCGAGCGTCACCGCGAGGTTTCCGGCGAGTCGCCGCGACCTACCCCGACGGGGTCGGAGGAGTCGACCTCCAAGCGTTTTTCGATCTGATCACCATTCACGAGCTAGGTCATTGCTTCGAGGTGTTCGGTCGGCTCGAGCTGCCGACGTTCTGGTTGGGGGAGATTTTTGCCAACTTGGCCCTGCACGCGTACGTCGCCTCCAAACGGCCGGCCAGCCTGGAGACCCTTGAGGTGCTCTCCGAGGTCGGTGCTCGAAGCGTGCGCCTGACCGCCCGAATGCGTGCCGACGGCTACAGCACGCTCGAGGATCTTGAGCGTCATTACACCGGCGGCGACGATCCGATGGACCCGCTCAATTACGTGTGGTACCAGTACCGCTTCCAGCGCATCGCAGCGGAGATGTTCGAGGCCGACGGCGTGGACAGCCTGGTGCGCTTTTGGAACTGCTTTCGGGGCGGCGAGTGCGGAGTGCGAGCGGCAGGACTGGTGGCACTGCTCAGCTCTCAGATCAGCGAGACTCTCGGCAGGGCAATCGAACGCTGGGACGAATGGCAAAAACCAGCGGGGACCCGCTGACGTTGGGTGCGCTTCCCGGCCCGCCGTGTACGGTGAATAGATGCTAGTAAGGGACGCCGACGACACTGACTGGCCGTCGATCTACCCGATCTTCGCCGAAACTGTCGCCGCCGGACGAACCTACTCCTACCCGGAGAACCTTTCCCGCGATGAAGCCCGGTCGTATTGGATGGCTTCGCCACCCGGCCGGACCGTTGTTGCGGTAGCCGGCGATTTGGTTGTCGGGACGGCGTCGATGGGACCTAACCGGCCCGGCCGCGGAAGCCATGTTGCCACGGCAAGCTTCATGGTCGATCCGAGTCGGCACAACCACGGTGTTGGGCGCGCGATGGGAGTCGAGATGGTCGACTGGGCCCGCCGGGAAGGATTCCGGGCGATTCAGTTCAACGCCGTGGTCGAGACTAACGAGGCCGCTGTGCATCTATGGAAATCCCTCGGCTTCGAGGTGCTCTGCACTGTTCCGGAAGCCTTCCGCCACGCAGAACTCGGCTTCGTGGGGCTACACGTGATGTACCTTCGCCTTCCCTAGCTGCAACCCCTTGGTGCAGAGGTATAGGGAACGCCTCCACAAATCTCGGCGATTGTTGTCAGTTCCTTTTCGACTCGCAGAGCCAGAAGCGTGCCCCGGCCGGGTCGGCGACCCGGGCATGGCGACCGAGGCCGCCGTCCCGTGGCTCCTTTATGACTGTTCCTCCGAGCGAACGTACGTCGGCCGCCGCGGCTTCGACGTCGTCGCACTGCCAGATTATCGACCAGGCGGTCACCTCGCCCGGCTCAAGGTTCTCCACCTCGTCGCCGATGCCGGCCAGCGGTCGGCCGGTTTCGGGGTCCATGAAGCCGGCGTAGTGATGGTCGTCGGCTTCCTCTTCGACCGGCTCCCAGCCGAGGACCTGACGGTAGAACGCGATCTGCGTTTCGTAGTCGTGGACGTCGATGGCGACGAACAGCACCGCCCCTGGCTCGTTGATCACCGCGAAACCGGGAAAGCTGCCCGGCTGCCAGAGGCCTATTACCGCCCCGGATGGGTCGGTGAAGAGAGCCTGTGTGCCGAGGTCGTCGATCGCCATCGCGGGGGCACGCACCGTCGAGCCCCGCTCGCAAGCGAGTTGTAGGGTTCGTTCGACGTCGTCGGTGGCGAGGAACGGCATCCAGGTGTTGGTGGCGCGCGTGTCACCCATGGCGCCCATTGCTCCAGCGACTGGGACGCCTTGGCGCGTAAACATGAAATACCCACCATGTTCAGGGCTCGGTGGCTGGGCCTCCCATCCGAACAGCTGAGAGTAAAAACTACGACTCAAGTCGACGTCAGATGTACAGAGATCGACCCAACAAGGTGCTCCGATCGGGGCGCGAACCCTATTGGTCATCGTTCGTTCCTTTCACGATCATTCAGCGTCGGGTATCGACGGGACTTGTCAATTATCCCGCTTCGCCTCGCTCCTTGCCCATGCCTGTTTCGGCCCTCCGCCACCGCATGTGAAACTAGTCGGCATGACCGTGCCAGCTGCCATAGCGCCCGATACCCGTGACTGGACGTACGTGATCACCGAGGGATGCAAGGAGTGCGGATTCACGCCGCAACCGCCGGAGCTCACCGGTCAGCGTCTCCGAGCGAGCATCCCAACTTGGCGCAATGCGCTCGCCTCGGCCACGGCGTCCAGGCGTCCCGCCCCTGCTGTGTGGTCCGCCGTCGAGCACCACGTACACGACGTCGCCCCGGACTGAACTGTTTACTGCGCCGCCGACTCGATCGACGGGGGCAGGGCTCGCAGAATCACAGACGGTCTCTCCGGGGCTTGCGCGGATGGATGGATCCACCGCGCGCAAGCATGTCGACGTACTCGGCCAGCTTGGCGTCCCGGGTTGCCTGGCGTTTGACGGCGTTTAGTCGGTAGACGATTGCGTAGCGGTTGGCTGCATCCAGTTGGTCGAAGGTTGCAGCTGCGGCGGGATTGGCGCCGAGCGCGTGAGAAAGGTCATGCGGGATCGGCATGTCGGCTTGGCCGAGGTAGGCCGCCTGCCATCGTCCTTGCGCCTTGGCCAAATCGACGGCCAAGATCCCAGCCGGCCGCATCCGACCGGCCTCGGTGAGACGGGTCACGTGGCCGACATTCCGAGCTGACCAGGGGCTGTTCGGCCGGCGCGGCGTGAAGCGCTGTAGATAGCTTTCGCCATCGCGTCGCGCGATCTGCCCGTCGATCCAACCGAAGCACAGGGCCTCGTCAAGTGCTTGATCGTAGGTCAGGGACGTCGTCTGACCTCCCTTCTTGTGCAGCACCAGCCAGACCCCGGGTTGGTCGGCGTGGTGGGTGTCCAACCAGGCGTGCCATGCCTCGGCGTCTTCGACTAGCAGCTCGGCCAGGTCGGTCATAGCGCGACGATATAGTACGTCCGCGGGTCGAATCCGAGGCGGCTGCCGCCGGGGATTACGAGCCGCGCCGCGCCGCACGAACGATGCAGCTCAAACGAGTGCTCGCCCTCGAAGCCAGCGGACCCGTGAAGCGGACGAGTCGATGCCCTCGGCGCTCGACAGGCCGCTGTGCACCGCGCTTTCCATAGAGTCGACGTCCCAAGTCCATGACCCAGCTAACCAGCAGTTTCGTGTGCCTTGCCAAGCCCGGACTGTCTCCTGCACACGAAAAAGGTCGATCGTCGGTGCGACATGCGAGAAAGAAGTTGTCGAAAGGATCCCATTTCGGGGTCCGCCTCCATTTGTGATCCAGCTTCGCAACACCGTCGAAGCCCCGCAACGGCCGACGATCGTGGTCAGCTGGGACCTGCCCTCGCCTACGACCACCATTGCGGGTGAGTGCAGGGAGGGATTCTCGGGCAGCATCGCCTCGTCGCAATGGATCGCAATGAGGGCCAGGGTGCGCTGAAGTCGACCAAGGTCTCGTAGCGTCGGGTCCCCGAGCAAAGAATTAGCGTTCCAGGGGGGAACGGCCATTATGACTCGGTCGTACCTTTCTCCTACCTCCGCCTGCTCTACTACAAGTGAGCTCCCCGAAGCGACGACGGACCGCACTTCGGCGTGCAATCGGATGTCGATTGCGCCCAAGCCGGCGGTGATGGCCTCCACGAGTCGTCCTGTGCCGTCCGCGCACTCGACCGGCCAGCCTGGAACCCAACGCTTCGCCCCGGGCATCGGGCGTGACACGTACGCAAGCAGCGCCCGGGCCGAAAGTGGGCCGATCTCGGAAGGCCTCAAACCCCAAAAGGCGGCGACGATGGGATTTGCAACCTCGTGAATGAAAGGGTCGCCCACGCCGAGCGCATCGATGAAGCGGTCCCACGTGAGCGTCCAGTCGCCGCTGCGCTCAAGTTTCCAGGCTACCGCCAGCAACCTGAGCCATCCCGACGCATCCCCGCTCTCGGCCACTCCTGCCGGACGCCTCAATCGGGGGGTCGCCCAACGCACCGATCGGCTCTCGTCGACAATGGTCAAACCCACCGGGTTTCGGCGCAGCGGGACCGCAAAATGTCTGAGAAGAGCGATGGTGTAGGGATATGCGCCCGGCAATATGAACGTGGCCCCCGGGGTCGCCGAAATCTCGGAGCCCGGTTGTCCTACAAGGACCGAGCGGGCGTTTCCGCCCAGGGAGTCTGCCGCCTCGTAGAGCACTACCTGGTGTTCTACGCCTAGGAGCCACGCGGCGGTCAAGCCGGCTATGCCTCCTCCGATGACTGCTATTCGCACGCAGCATTATCCCAGGTGAAGGGGCGCCGGTGATACCTGACGGATCGCCTGGACCTGTCGGTCGCAACAAGGCCCATTTTGGGCCATATGTCAAGTCTATCTTGACATATGGGTAAAGGCGATAGCCGTCGACGCGCTAGACGTGTTCAATTTGGTCAGGATCTTCGCACGCCGGACACAGCCTGACCATTTTAAGCGTTTTTTTGCACTTTTTGGTACACGATCTCCGTTCCCAGAAAATCCTGTACCAGCCCTCGCTCAAAGAACGCACTTTTTGGTACAAAACTTTTCCAACTTCAAAATCCTGACCAAATTTGACGGTTACCGGCGTCTTGGGCCGCAACGAGCCGTCACCAGGCCAGGGCGTCGTCGGAGGCGAGCGGTAAGGAGGCCGAATGCGGCGGCTGAGCACTGGTTCGGAATGCGGAGCGAGTTTCAAAGGCGTTACATGACAGGTTCATTTTCAGTCGGCGGGGTCACGGTAGGACGCTTCGAACCCAGCTGCGTCCTCCGTTCGAGGTTGTCCAGATCTCGTTCGAACCCCAAACCCACCGGCCGACCTCGGGGGTCTCGAAGCCGAGCCAGGAAGGGACGATTGTGTTGAGATGGAGCTCGTATGAGCGTTTGGCGGCGGTAGTCCAGTGGTGTCCGCTGTCGGTCGAGACGAGGAGTTCAGCGGTGTAGGGACCGCTACCCCCGGTGTCAGGGGTGGCTACAGCAACGGTGGTCGGGCCGGCTGCGGCGATCAGGCCGAAAGGTGCTCCTCCGGGGATGAGCTGGGGGGCGTCCCAGCGAGAGCCGTCGCTGTGGCTCACGATGGACAAGGTGGTGTTCGACCTGGCGCTCCAGCATAGCCCGTCGAGTGTGCCGCTATTGGTGGCGGCGAGCTGGGTGAGTACAGACAGGTGGGCGGCCGCGACACACGGGTCGGCGAGCGTGCTCCAGCTGTTCCCGCCGTCGAGCGACCGGTAGATCGTTGCTGGCTGGGCGCCTTGGGCGAGGTTGCCGTAGAGGGCCAGGAAGATGTCGTTGCCTGAAGAGAGGATCTGACTGCCGACATCCGACAGGTTGGTGGGCTTGACGAGCGTGTGCCAGGTGTCGGAGCCGACAGGCGCCGCTTGCAGAGTGGACTGGCACGGGCCGGGGCAGCCCACACCCGTGTAGGAAACCCGCAGCGCTCGGGTACCGTCGATAGCCATGGTCTGAACCATCAGACCGGCCTGGCGATGCCAGGTCAGGCCGCCGTCAATGGTGACGAAAAGCGCTGGGCCGTAAAGGTAGCCGATGGAAGGCGTGGCGAACGCGACGTCGCTCACCCAGCCGTCCTCGGCGTTGGTCCAGCTCAGATCAAGCGCTGAGCTGGCTGGCGTCGGGTTGACTTGGCCGGTTTTCCCGGGCGGCAGCGACACCGACGAGGGTGGTGAGACCGACCCTGGTGAGACCGACTGTGGTGAGACCGAGGGTGGTGAGACCGAGGGTGGTGAGACCATTTGAACGCTAGTGGTGGTGTCTTCTTGGGTCGCCACGGTCAGGAATAGCGCAACGGCCGCGATCACGACAAC
>JAJZDJ010000116.1 GCA_021828685.1 Actinomycetes bacterium
ACCCATCGTCGCCATCACCGCAACCCCCGACGGCCACGGCTACTGGCTAGTCGCCTCAGACGGCGGGGTCTTCACCTTCGGAGACGCCGGCTTCTACGGCAGCATGGGAGGACAACCACTAAACCAGCCCATCGTCGCCATCACCGCAACACCCGACGGCCACGGATACTGGCTCACAGCCTCAGACGGCGGAATCTTCACCTTCGGAGACGCCACCTACTACGGCAGCATGGGAGGACAACCACTAAACGCCCCCATCGTCGCCATCACCGCAACCCCCGACGGCCACGGCTACTGGCTCACAGCCTCAGACGGCGGAATCTTCACCTTCGGAGACGCCACCTACTACGGCTCGGAGGGCGCCAGCCGTCTAAACGCTCCGGTAGTAGGCATAGCCGGGCGGCCCTGAGCCATAGCCCGAGTAACTAAATGCCAATTCAGCCTTCGCACGCGACGTGACGGCCCTGCAGCGCCTTCAACTCTCAGGCAGCTCCTGGGCCTTCGCAGGGCGTGCGCAGCTCGGTCGCGGGGGGGAATCTTCGGCATCTCCCTCCCATGCCAGGGCCGCAACACATACCCTCGGGGTGCCTACTAAGCGCGAGGTCCGATATGTCGCTGAAGCTCTGGGGGCGACGTGGACGAGGCGCAATGTTCGACCGTCGTGCTAAAAATGTCGAACGTGACCCAAGGAGGTAGTGGGTGCTCCTCGACCCGGACGACATCGACTGGGACGAGGGTAACTGCGACCATGCGACCCGTCACGGTGTCAGTGTGGTGGAGATCACCCAGGCCTTGCTCAACCAGCCGACGGTCCGCCGTAACCGCAAGGAATGTCCCGGTGACTACTACGTGCTCGGTGTCACAGACGGCGGCAGACGCATCGTGCGGCCTATCACAGCCTGGGAGCAGGGATGACCAGATGACGGCGGCTGAGCTGGCCGAGCACTACTACGCCCACCGGGACGACATCGACTCGGCCGGGGAGGTGGTCGGCTACGTGCCGCCTCGATCGGCGAGGGTTGCTGTCCGGTTGAGCTTCGACGAGGAGCGCCGTATTCGGCCGGCCGCCGAGGCGGCCGGCTTGCCCGTGTCGGCGTTCCTGCGTCAGGTGGGGTTGAGCGCTGCCAGCGGCGGCGTGCTTGACATCGACCGGGTGCGTCGCGACGTCAACGAGGCCCGCTCCCGTATCGATGACGCGTGGCAGGCGCTCGCGTAGCCAGAAAGCCGCTGCGGTGGAAGTCGAGCCGGTCCGCCTGGAAAGCAGACACCTGGTGGTACCGGGATGGCAGATGTGACCTCTCGATGTGATACGGCGGTGCTCACCTTTGTCGAGTGCTCCGATCCACCGGGAGCGCAGATCGGCCTGACGAGCGCCAACTGTGTGACAACGATCGCTTTGGTGATTCCGGGATGGGACGCTGCCGCCACAGCATGCCTCTCGCACACGATCCGTCGAGGCAACACCTGTCTAGTATAGTAGGCAGGTGACCAGTCGGGCGCTGCTCAGGCTCCTGACTGGCCGGAGGTTCAACTGTGTTGTATTGCGCCAGCGAGGATCGCACCTCATCGTCGAGTGTGGAAGTTGTCGGGCGGTCATTCCCATGCACTCCAGTGACCTCGCGCCTGGAACGTGGGCCAACATCAGGTCGGCGTTGACGCCGTGTCTGGGAGAGAGGTGGTGGGAGTGAAGCGCGTGAAGGTCTCAATCCGCCGTGACCGTGAGGATCGTTCCTATTGGCTAGTGAACGTGGTCGGCCATCCCGGCGCGCACACCTTCGGGCGATCCTTGAGTGAGGCGAAGCGTCACGCCGTCGAGGTGGTGGCGCTGTGGTTCGAGCTTGAGCCCCACCAGTTCCAAATCGACTGGGATGTCCGGCTCGGCGATTTGGCTCGCCAGGTGAGGCAGGCCCAGGCCGCTATCGCCCACGCGGAAGTTGACCGCAGCCGACGCGATCACGCTGTCAGGCAGCTCACCGACGCCGGCGTCAGCTACCGCGATGTCGCAGAACTGCTGGGTCTTTCGCATCAGCGCGTTGCTCAGATCGCCAAGGCTTCCTGATCCCTCGGAGCCCCCTTCGCGCGAGCCCGAAGTTAGCAGCCACCTCCGAGCTAATCCGGGTCGGGTTTCGTCTGGGCGGCGATGACGGTGGCCGTTCGGCTCGTCGGCACCGTACGGTGCCTGACGTGGCTGAGTGCGACTCGGACAGGCCGCCGGCAACCACCTATTGCTTTGCGCTCGGGCCCGCTCTAAGCTACGTCAGCTAGGGTGGAGGAAGGGAAGAACACGCCACGGCGCGTACCACGGGTAGTGGAACACCGAGATTGGCATCTTCGACTTCATGTACGCCTGCATCCTGGGCGCGCGGCTGGGATCGGCGGCTGCGGTTAACTTGTCTGCGATAGCAATCAGTAGCCGGGGGTCGGCATCGCAACACCACCCTCAACAAACCCATCGTCGCAGCCATAGCCGGCTGAACGAACCCATTCAACGGAGGTCCTACAGGAAGGAAGTAACAGCAGTTGCGCTAACGTCTGGCCATGGAGCCGGCCACGGCACGGATGTCGGTATTCGGCAGTTGCCGAATCTGGATCGACAGGCACCCGACGGAACTCCGCCACCAGGAACGGACACTGATGTCGGTGCTCGCACTGTACGCACCCGAGCCCGTCCTCGTCGGCCACCTCGCCGAGCTTCTCTGGCAGACGCCACCCCCGACAGAGCGCAAGGCGATTCAGAATCACGTCGCCCGGATACGCAGTTCTGCGGGTGAGGCTGTCATTGAGACGAGCCCGGATGGTTATCGTCTCGGCCGAAGTGTGCAGTCCGACCGCGACGCTGTAGCGCAGGCGCGGTCCGCTGCGGCCGCAATACTCGACCCGGAGGAACGGGCTAGGCTCCTCTCGGAGTCCTTGGAGGATCTTCGGGGGGAGATGTTCGCGGATCTCCCGAGCGTCGCTGCGGTCCTGGCGAGAAGGGCGGAGCACGCCGAGCAGCTTTTGCAGGCCGACGAGGATCTGGCAGTTGCCTTGATCGAGGTGGGAGATGGCGCTGCAGCCGTCTCGTTCGTCGATCGGCTGGTCGTCGAAGCTCCTTTTCGTGAGCGGCGGTGGTGGCTATATGCCCTCGCCTTGTACCGCGACGGGCAGCGCCGCGACGCCTTACAGGGCTTCGCTCGGGCGAGGGCGGCGCTAGCCGACAGAGTCGGGCTCGATACCGGCCACGACCTTCGCTCGTTGGAAGCCCGGATCCTCGCCGACGACTCCACTTTGATGGACAACCCTGTCGCCGCTCGGCCAGAGCTGCGTGCAAAGCACGGATCCGGCGCAGGGCTAGGGCCCGCGGCGGATCTCGCCGGACGGCCACCTTTTGTCGGTCGAACAGGCGAACTTGCCCTAATACAGCAAGCGTGGCGCGACACCGTGTCTACTGCCAGCCGTCGTGTAATCGTGATCGAAGGCGATGCCGGCGTCGGCAAGACCAGGTTGGCTATCGAGGCTGCGGTTGCCCTTCAAACGCGTGGGGCGGCCGTGATAGTCGGCCATTGCAGCACGATCGGCTTGCCCTATCAGCCGGTCGTCGAGGTCCTCGGCGAAGTTGTCAAGCAGAGACCGGCCGTCTTCGACCGACTCGGGTCCCAGGCCGCTGCGCTCAGTCTCGTACTCCCCGACATAGCACAGAGATTTCCTAACCTGCCCGTTGCCTCGTTCCAGAGTGAGGACAGTCGTGGTCGGCTGTTCCATGCCGTTGGATCGGTGTTCGCCGAGATCCTCCGTACTCCGACGGTCTGGGTCGTAGACGACCTTCAGTGGGCCTCTGACGACACCTTGGCGCTCCTCGGTTATCTACTGGACATATTCGCAGGTCGTCCGCTCCTGCTCATAGCTACCACCCGGGCACCCGTCGGTGGTGTCGCTGGCGCTCTTGTCGATTGGCAGCGCACTGCCAGTTCCCGCTCCGTCTCCTTGGAGGGACTTGACGTCGAGGAACTCGGCGCCATGATTGCCCACCACGCACCTTGGTTGCAGGATGGCGATGCTGCAGCGGAGATTGTGCGCCGGCGAACCGGCGGCAACGCCTTTTTCGCTACCGAGCTCATCGCGACAGCCGGCTTCGATTCGCGTACCCCCTTCGACCCGGAGCACACCCCAGCCACGCTTAGGACATGGATCGAACGGCGTCGTGACTCACTCGCAGGTACAGCCGTCAACGTCCTCAACCTGGCCTCCGCGATAGGCATCGACATCGACTTGGACGTCCTTCGAGCTTGCGCGAGTCTCAGCGGGGCAACATTCGTCGATGTTTGCGACCTCTTGCTGCGGGAACGGTTCTTCTCCGAAACGGGCGACAGACGGCTACGGTTCGTTCACTCGCTCGTCCGGGATGCGATCTATGAATCACTGTCGGCTCTGCGTCGCGAGTGGCTTCACCACAGCATCGGGGCGGCACTCGAATCCTTGGCCAGCACGCCGGCCGACGTATTGGCGCACCACTTCGGACACGCTGGCCTCGGCGATATCGAACGCGCCTTTCGCTATGCGCTTGCAGCAGGACGCATAGCACTCGATCAGGGAGCCTGGGCGACGGCATCGGATCTCGCTGAGCAGGCTCAGGCTCGCGCTCTAAGTCCGGACCAGACCGCTGATGCCCTCGTGCTGCGGGCTCGGGCGCAGAGGGCGCTCGGGGAGACGGAGTTGGCTCGGGAGGCCCTCGAAGCGGCCATCGACATTGCGCGCCGGGAAGGTCTCGGTCGCTGCTTGGCCGAAGGGGTGCTGGCGCTCGTCGGTGGCGGCGGCCGCGGCGTAGCGGTGGAGCTTGCCGACGCCGATCGCGCCGTTCTCCTTCGAGAGGCCCTGGCAGCCCTCGACGGGGTTAGTGACGACGGTCTCCTCGTCCGGGTACTGAGTGAACTCGCATTGGCGCTCTTGCTCACCGACAACATTGTCGAGCGCAACTCTCTGGCCCGCCGTGCGGTGCGCACCGCACGGAAGCGAAGTGACCGAATGGACCTGTCCGGCGCCTTGCTGTCGCGGCGCCTACTGCGGATGGGACCGGACGACATCGAAAACCGCCTTGGTGACCTCGACGAAATTCTCGCACTCCCTCCGGCCCTCCGACCGACAGACGTCACTCTGGCAGCCCTCGCCGCCAGCCACGAGGACCTGCTTGCTCTCGGTCGACGTCGTGACGCCCGGCTGGCGCTGCGTGCGCTCAGCGACTTGGCCGACGAATTCGGACACCCCTACTGGTCATGGGTGACGAGGACGTGGCAGACGCTGGATGCTATAACCGACGGTCGCCTCGACGAGGCGGAAGGTCTCGCGTTCGAGGCTTTGGCGATCCAACCGAACCACCCTGAGGCGATCGCCTGCCTCGGCGTCAACTTGGTCGACATCCGGTTGTACCAGGGCCGGGCTGGAGAGGTGATCGACCTGCTAGCGGCCGCTGCCGACCAGAACCCCCACATTCCCGCCTATCGAGGTGTTCTCGCCTTGTGCTGCGTCGAAGCCGGGGACACCGAGCGCGCGCTACCTGCCTACCGGGCGTTTGCCGACGATCTGTTTGCGACGATCCCGACGGACACGAACCGTCTGCTCACCCTCAGCGTCCTGGCACATGTAGCCTCGCAGCTCGGAAACGCTCCTGAGCGCTCGGCGCTCGCGAAACTGCTCAGCCCGTGGGGGCGCCAGCAGTCGCTGCTCAACTGCTTCGCCGGCGGAGGCGCCTACTGGGGTCCGGTCGCACACTCACTCGCGCTGCTCGAAGCGCCGGGACCAGCACGCGACGCTCTCCTCGACAAGGCGGAGCGGTCAGCAGTCAATTTCGAGGCGCCACTCGCAGCGCAGCGGATTGCATTGACCCGTCGACTCGTCGACTCTCCGAGCTTGCGAAGCGCCAGCTGATCGGCTGAAGCCAGGTCCGCTATGTACCGCTGCGCCGCTACGGGTGTGCGACTTCGGTCCTTCGTCCTCGCCGGGCGACGATCGCAGTTATGGTCGCAGCGGCGGCACTGGCGGCGGCGAGGGCGACCCACGCCGCGCCGTAGGAGGCGTGAGTAGCGATCCGGCCGAACACGAACGGCCCGAACACACCTCCGAGACGCCCCCCGTCTGCGTGATCCCCGTAGCCCAAGCCGGCCGCTCCCGGTATTGGTCGATGATCGCGAAGTTAAGAAGCCCGTTCCAACCCCAATCCGATAGTGACACTGAGCGGCTGACACCCGAAGTAAGCATTGCCGCTCCTGTTCGTCGTGGCTTAGGTCAGCCGTTGTGGATCACCAGCCCGGCGCAACCGATTTCCACAAATGTGGCTTCCCCTAAGCTAAACCTAAAGCTTCGACGATGGTTCCCAGATGGTCGTTGAACAATGCAAGCAAAGCCCTGTTGGTGACATTTCCTGTGGACACCACCAGCAGCCGTCGGGGTGAACTGCGAAGAAAATGGCTGTCGCGAAAGTCCCGGTCTTTGGTGATGACCACTCGTTCCTCGCTGTCGGCGAACTCGGCCAGGGCCGCATCGGTGGTCCGGTTTCCCTCTGGCAGTTGAGCGCTGTGGATGGCGTCCTGCCCTGAGACGTTCAACAGTGTTGCAAGTTTGGCGGGCAGTTGGGCGTCGACGAGAAATCTCATTCGGCGCCGAGTGGCACCACCCGGCGCTGGCCCAAGACCAGGGCGCCGTACTCCAAAGCGGCGAGCAGGTCGTCGCGTTCCAGATCGGGATGGTCCTCGATGATCTCCTCGATCGTCATGCCTGAGGCCAACAGTTCCAGAAGGTGCTCGACCGGGTAGCGCAGGCCCCGCACGGTTGGCTGAGCGTGGCAGATCTCAGGATCGGTGGTGATGCGCTCGAGGCGGGACACGACCCCGATGCTATCCTCACCCGCCTGCTCCACTCCTTCAACCACACGGGGGTGCCCGTCGGGTCGAGCTGCTGGCGCCACACCTTGTGGCCGACGAACCGGCACCGATCACGGCGTGGATACCGGTGCAGGTTCGAGGCTGGCTAGCAGTTGGGGTTTTCCGCCCTGAGCCCCCACCCAGACCCGACGGTCGGCGGGGACAACCGCGCGGTCACGAGGAACGATCCCTGTCCCCGAGCCCGCCACCTGGACGGCCCCGACGCCGAGATCACCGCCACCGACCCCGCCATGGCAACGTCTCGGGCTTCGGGTGTCAAAACTACCTAGCTACGTGAACACTCTTAGCGGTCGCGGCGTTGCAGTCCAACTTGTCGACGCCGATCGCGCCGCACTCCTTCGAGAGGCCCTAGCAACCCTGGTCCGCTATGTGCCGCTGCGCCGCTACGGGTGTGCGACTTCGGTCCTTCGTCCTCGCCGGGCGACGATCGCTGTTATGGTCGCAGCGGCGGCGCTCGCGACAGCGAGGGCGACCCAAGCTGCGCCGTAGGAGGCGTGATTAGCGATCTGGCCGAACACGAACGGCCCGAACACGCCCCCGAGGCGCCCACCGGTCTGGGTTATCCCCGTCGCCCATGCGGGCCGCTCCCGGTATTGGTCGATGATTGCGAAGTTGAACAGCCCGTTCCAACCCCACCCGACGGTAAATACCACGATGACCACGGGAACGATCAGCACCGCAAGTCGTTGATAGCTGACGAGTGCCAGCGCCAGGTAGGCGGCGGATCCGATTGCGAGCATGCACGCCACCGCCATGAGGTGGCCACCGGAGCGACGGTCGGCCATCCAGCCTGCAGTTAATCGTCCGCATATCGCAGCAATCCCACCGAGCGCGACGAGTAACCCCGCAGCGGCCCGACCCATCCCTGCCGCCACGACTGAGCTGGCGAGGAACGCCGTCAGAGCGGCCGCCGAGGCTACCCCCAGTCCGAAACCGATAGCCAGAACCCAAAGTGCCCGCCGCCCTGTGTTGTCTACGCCGCCTGTGCGCTCCGCGGCCGCTACCGCGCGCTGCTCGGCACGGGTTCGCCTCGGCCGGGGAAGCGTGACCGCGACCGCGATCGCGAAGGCTCCGGCGAGGCCGAACGCCGCCCGCCATCCGAGTGTGAGAGCGACGGCAGGCACCGAGAGGCCCGCCAGAGTGGCGGTCAGAGGGACGGCCGACTGCTTCAAGCCAAACGCCAAACCTTGCCTACCCAGCGGGAGCCGGCGAACCATGTACAGGTTGGCGGCGGGCTGCATCCCGGCGCTGGCAAGGCCCGCCAGCACCAGCCACGCTGCCAGCACCGCAGGGTTATGGGTAGTCCAGGCGAGGCCTTCGAGCACCACCGCACTGGCTATGGACGCGATCCGCATCATGCGTAGAGCACCGAGGGACTCGACGAGCCTGCCGAGAGGAACCGAGGCCGCTGCGGCTCCTACGTAGTAGAAGGCGACTATCAGACCGAGCGCTCCAGGTCCGAAGTGCAGGGATTGTCTGATCTGCACAGCGAGAGCGCCCATCAAGAACGCCGGCAGCGCCACGGCGACCGTACCTGCCGCGCTTGCGACGAGCACTGTGGAGGTGCCCTGGTGGCCACGGTCTCCGCCCGACTCGCTGCGGGCCCGACGTGACACTCTCACTTCCTCAAGGGTACCGGCCGGGGATCGAGCGGCTCGCTGGGCCGCCGTTTCGCACTTCGGCACTCGATGCGCCTTTAGAGCAGCGAGGCTTCAGCGCCGCGCCGGGAGGCGCCGATAGCCTCGAAGTGAGCAGTCAGCAACCGCGCCGCCGTGTCGCTCGCGATCGGATTCGAGCATCGGCCATCGCCGGGTTGATCTCCTTGACCGCCTTGGTACCCGTGGCGGCCGGCCACTTTTTGTCCTCCTCATCGTCGCGCCACGTCGAGTTGGCCAGCGTCGCTGTCTCCTCGACCACAACCTCGGCTGTCCCCCCGGTCCCGTCAACCGTGGCCCGGCCTGTCCCGTCGACAACCACGACGCCAACCACACCGCCACCCACCACCCCGCCGCTCACAACCCCGGCGCCCACGACCCCACCTACCCCAGCCACAACCCGGCCGCCGACGCCCGCGACTACGGCTCCCCCCGCCACAACACCCGCACCCGCCACGACTACGGCACCGGCTGCCACTCCGAGCAGCTACGGCTGCGGGCCCGCAATCACGTACCTCTCCACCCATTCGGCGCCGGGGTTCGTCTTCGAGTGCCCCGGCAACGCCCTTGGCCACCAGGCGATGACTTGCGAGAACGTTGCCGGCGTTTGTCCGGGAGCGAAAATCATCGCCATCGCCGACCCGTGCGCCGCCGCCTACATGAACGAGGCGAACAACTCCTGGGTGATATCCGGTCTGCGCAAAGGGACCATCGATCCCTACGGCTACTGCACCTGAGCTGAGCGCAGCGGGCGGAAGAAAGCGCGTATCTCCTCTACGAGCAGGTCCGGCTGCTCCGCCGGGGCAAAATGTCCTCCCCGAGGCATGACACTCCAGCGTCGCAGGTCGCAGTGCGCTTCGGCCACCGACCTTGGCAGGAACACCAGATCCTTCGGGAAGATAGCGAAACCGGTTGGCGCCGCGATACCCGGCGCGCTCCCAGCCCGAAGCGGCCACGGACGGCGCATGTGCTCGCTGTAGAGGCGCATCGAGGAGGTGACAGTGCCCGTGAGCCAGTAGATGGCGGCGTTCGTGATCAGCTCGTCGCGGCTGAATACCGACAGGACGTCGCCTCCGCAGTCGCTCCAAGCCCGTCGACGTTCCCAAAGCCACGCCGCCGTGCCTAGCGGCGAGTCTGCGAGGGCGTAGGCGAGAGTCTGTGGATCGCAGATGTGCACGGCGAGATGGCTCCTGATGGCCGGCTCGGTTTCGGCCATGCGGTCGAGCATCCAAGTCTCATCTGACGCCCAGTCACCGGGTTTGATGTCCC
>JAJZDJ010000117.1 GCA_021828685.1 Actinomycetes bacterium
CGACGCCCGGTCGCTCGCTCTCTCATAGCGCAACGGGTTCACTTCGCTGCCTCGACAATGGCGGCAATCAGGTTGGGGTATGCGGCACAGCGGCAGAGATTGCCGCTCATTCGTTCTCGGACCTCATTTTCATCCAACGTGCCCGGTCTGTCTGACTGAGTCGCAGCGCTCGGCCAGCCCGCCTCGAACTCGGAGATCGCCCCTACGGCCGAGCATATTTGACCAGGCGTACAGAATCCACACTGGTACGCGTCGAATTCTAGGAAGGCGTGCTGGAGAGGATGCAACGACTCCTCGCTTGCGATGCCCTCTATCGTCACGACATCGGAGCCGTCGACGGCGACGACTAGCGCCAAACAACTGTTGATCCGGCGTCCGTCTACGAGAACTGTGCACGCGCCGCACTGTCCGTGATCGCAGCCCTTCTTGGCACCGGTCAGTTGAAGGTGCTCCCTGAGACAGTCGAGGAGAGTCGAGCGGGTGTCGACGACGCAGTCCCGCTGCTCCCCGTTGACGATGAGGGTCACAGCGACGTGTTGCGGGAGTAGAGAGGTCACCAGAATCCTCTACCCAACAACGGCGACGTGACCACACTTCAAAAGGAAGCCTGTCCAAGAAGGGACCGGATTGGCGAAGGGAGAGACGCGGTAGGTAGAAACAACTCTGTTCAAGCGGCCCCCGGACAGAAGTGACCAAGTGCACGCCGAGTGCTAAAGCCTACATTCCCACCGACTGGCTGCTCGGAAGCCAAGGTTCGCTCCACGGTGCGTATCCTCGAAGTAAGTCCGCTGCCTGGGAGGGACCCCACGAGCCGCGACGATATGACACTGGAGCCGGTGGGTTATCGACGAGTGGTTGGAGTATGCGCCAAGTCTCCTCGACGGCGTCCTGCCTGCTGAACAGAGAGTGCTCACCGACGAGAGCATCGTGGAGAAGGCGCTCGTAGGGTTCGGGTGGGGTGCCGAGCTCCGCCACAAACGGCAAATCCATGTGCACCTCGCGCAGGGAGTTTCCGTCCGCCGCCTTCGAAAGCAGCACCCACCTCATCCCTGGCTCGGGATCGATTCGTATCACCAACTGGTCGAACGTGCCCCCTCGCGCGTCGCCGAGAAACGACAAGCGTGGCGGCCTTTTGAATAGAACTCTCACCTCGGTCGCACGCGAAGCTAAAGCCTTGCCGGCTCGAACGAAGAACGGCACGCCTGCCCAGCGCCAGTTGTCCACCCCGAGTCGCAGGGCAACGTAGGTTTCCGTCGTAGAGCGTTTCCTCACTCCGCGGACCTGGCGATATCCGGCGTACTGACCGCGAACGGCTGCTGCTGGGTCCACGTCGGCTATTGCCTGGAATACGTCGACCTTCTTGTCCCACAAGGCCTCGGGTCCGGGACCGACCGGAGCCTCCATGGCGATCAAGGCTAGAACCTGCATCAAGTGGTTCTGCACGACGTCTCTCAGCGCTCCGACCGGGTCGTAGAAGGCGCCGCGCTCGTCGACGCCGAAGTCTTCAGCCATCGTGAGTTGGACGGCTGCTATATGGTCGCGATTCCAAAGCGGCTCGAAAATGGCATTGGCGAAGCGTAGATAGGAGATGTCGAGCACGGGCTGTTTGCCCAGGAAATGGTCGATGCGGAGGATCTGCTCCTCGCGCAGCACCTTGTGGAGTTCCCTGTTGAGAGCGCGTGCCGATGGAAGATCTTCGCCGAATGGTTTTTCGACCATGACCGTCGCCCGGTCCGTGAGGCCGACCTTACCGAGCCCGGCGACAACCGGCGCAAACATCGGCGGCGGAAGCTCCAGATAGAAGACCGGCCGGGATTTGCCCTTCAGCTTCTCTGCGAGCGCCCCGAACGTGGCGGGATCAGAAAGGTCACCGTCGAAGGAGCGGAGCCTCTCGGCGAGTCTGTCGAAGATGGCGGCATCGACTGGCTCATTGCTCGCGGCCAGGGATTGTTTCACGACGTGACGTAGTTGGCTGTCGGACCACTGCCTCTTGGCCACTCCGATGACCTGGCAGTCGAGAAGCTTGCGGGCCTCCAAACGGTAGAGCGCTCGAAAGGTCATCTTCCTGGCGAGGTCCCCGGCGACACCGAAGACGACCAGGACGTCCGCACGCCTCGTTTTGGGTTGTGCCACGGTGAAGTTCTGAGACCTAGGCTTCGGCGAGCTGGACTGGCGGGAGATCGCGAACGTCGTCTTTGGAAAGGTCGAGATGCACCCCTCCCTCGATCCTTTTGACGGCGCCTATCGGGATAGCTACCGTCTTTTTCCCCCAGAGATGTCCCTCATCGAGAAGCACGTGTGTCACGTAGTGGTCGGTCGGGTCGACGGCAAGTCCAGCGACCTTACCGATTGGACCGTCGGTCGCTATCACCGACTCTCCCCGGCGGACCTCCACTTCGCCCGCAGGCACACGGTCTACGACGATCGGTGTCCTTGTTCCTGCCATACCGGTCGCCAGGCCGCCGACGCCGCCCAAGCCGCCGAGCCCGGCCACGCCGAGGGCTGAGTAGGGCTGCGTAAGTACCTGATTTTCGTTGTAGCCCCACGGGCTTCCCGCACCGGCCATGAAGTGGGTTTCCTCGGCCCGCTCTAGGGCATTGAACTGCGCCGTCGTACAGGTGAGTGTGATCGCTCCATTGCCGGAGCTGACTAGCTGGATCGGGACGAGACGACCGAGGCCTTGGCGATGCTTCTCCTCGACGACGAGATGCGTCAGCGAGCGGGCAATGGGATCGACGACAACTCTGCGTAGCTCGCCGCATACGCCGTCACTGCAGGTAACTTCGCTTCCGATAACGAATGGTTGGGCCTCGCCCATGCTGGCGTCGGCAGATTCTGGGTTAGTCACACTGTCCCTATACCCCGCCCGGCGCGAAGATTACATAAGAAGAGGACAAGTATCTGTCGCTGCTATCTCGCTTATTTGATCGCATTTTGCGAAGAATCAATGTTTGGCGTCGTAGCGAAAGGGTGATGACATAGTCGTGTGCCTCAAAGGACGGCGATGAGTTCCAGTGATCGTTTCGGCCTCCCGCGGAAGGTTTCGACCTGTTTGTTCGATCTCGACGGCGTGTTGACCGAGACCGCCAAGGTCCACGCCGCGGCTTGGAAGGAGATGTTCGACGGTTTCTTGCGACGTCGAGGCGCAGCTGGGGGCGGCCAGTTCGATGCGTTCGACGAAACGCTCGACTATGACACCTACGTTGACGGTAAGCCTAGACTGGACGGCACACGATCCTTCCTCGAAGCGCGCGGTATAAGCCTGCCGGAGGGTGCGAGCAGCGATGCGACTGGCACCGACACGGTTTATGGTCTGAGCAACGCCAAGAACGAGATCGTCACCCAGATGATCGCCCGGGACGGAGTGGAGGCTTACCCGGGGTCGGTCAGCTACCTTCGCGCCGTGCTCAAAGGAGGGTTGCATCGTGGTGTGGTGTCGTCGAGCGCTAACTGTGCCGCTGTCCTAAAAAGCGCCGGGATCGCCGACTTCTTCGAGGCCCGTGTTGACGGACTGACGGTTCGACGTGAGAAGCTCGAAGGAAAGCCCGCTCCCGACACGTTCCTCGCCGCAGCGAAACTCCTTGGAGTCGAGCCGGGCGAGGCGGCGGTATTCGAAGACGCGCTAGCGGGCGTCGAAGCCGGCCGCAGCGGACGCTTCGGGTTCGTTGTCGGCGTCGACAGGGTCGGTCAAGCCGAGGCTCTAAAAGATCACGGCGCTGACATCGTGGTCGCTGACCTCTCCGAGTTGCTCCACGAGATGTGATCACCCATCCGGCTTACGCCGTCGATCCGTGGTGCTTGCGGGAACGGACGCTGCATCTCGATGTCCTGGCTCAGAGCGAGTCGGTGTTCGCACTTTCCAATGGCCACATCGGGTGGCGTGGAAACCTTGACGAGGGTGAACCGCACGGCCTTCCGGGCACCTACCTGAACGGCGTGTACGAGACCCGCCCACTTCCTTACGCTGAGGCTGGTTTCGGATACCCCGAATCCGGCGAGACGGTAATCAATGTCACCAACGGGAAGCTGATCCGCCTCCTCGTCGATGATCAACCCTTCGACGTCCGTTACGGCGAAGTGCTCTCTCACGAGCGGGTACTGGACTTTCGCTCCGGACTACTTTCCCGCGACGTCGAGTGGATTTCGCCAAGCGGTAGCGGGATCAGGGTGCGCTCGACTCGGATGGTATCCATGGTGCAGCGATCAGTGGCTGCCATCTGCTACCAGGTTGAACCCCTAAGTGACGCCGTACGCGTCGTGGTACAGTCCGAACTTCAATCCAACGAGGCGTTGCCTGGCGCAAGCAGCGACCCGCGGGCGTCGGCCATCCTGGATAACCCGCTCGTGTCGGAGGAACACCGATGCTGCGACGCCAGAGCCGTGTTGGTGCACCGGACGGCCAGAAGCGGACTGCGGGTGGGCGCCGGGATGGACCACCTAGTCGACGGTCCGCAGTCGACGAACATGTCGGTCGAAAGCGCCGCGGACCTCGCCCGGATTACATTCACCGCATCCTTGGAGGTGGGCGAGCGGCTCCGCATTATAAAGTTCGTCGCATACGGATGGTCTGCGCAGCGATCGCTTCCTGCGGTACGCGACCAGGTGGAAGCCAGCCTCGCCGGTGCCGTTCAGACTGGCTGGGCGGGCATGGTCGACGAGCAGCGCGCCTACCTCGACGACTTCTGGGCCTCCGGCGACGTCGAGGTCGTCGGTGACCCGGAGATCGCGCAGGCGGCGCGCTTCTCGCTGTTTCACATTCTCCAGGCTGGCAGCCGTGCCGAGGGACGTGCGATACCGGCAAAAGGGCTCACCGGGCCTGGCTATGACGGCCACGCCTTCTGGGATACGGAGTCGTTTGTTCTGCCGGTGCTGACCTACACCGCACCAGCAACTGTCGCTCACGCGCTCCGATGGCGCCACTCGACGTTGGAAATGGCCAAGGAGCGGGCGACTCAGCTGGGCCTGAAAGGCGCAGTCTTTCCCTGGAGGACGATCGTTGGCGCCGAGTGCTCGAGCTACTGGCCGGCGGGAACGGCGGCGTTCCACGTCGGCGCCGACATCGCCGACGCCGTCACGCGCTACGTTTCGGCCGACGGCGACGATGCCTTCGAACGGCGTGTCGCTTTGGACCTGCTCGCCGAGACGGCTCGCATGTGGTGGTCACTCGGCTATCACGACCGGGAAGGCCGGTTTCGGATCGACGGAGTTACAGGCCCCGACGAATACTCTGCGATAGCCGACAATAACGTCTATACGAACCTTATGGCGAAGCACAATCTCGTTTGCGCAGCGCAGATTGCCGAGCGCTATCCAAGCGATGCCCAAGAGCGCGGTATAGACTCCACGGAGATCGCGCAATGGCTGAGAGCTGCACAGTCGATCTTCGTTCCATACGACGAAGTCCTCGGAGTTCATTCACAAGCCGAAGGCTTCACCGACCACGAGGTTTGGGACTTCGCAGGCACCTCGGATGATCAATACCCGCTGCTGCTGCATTACCCCTACTACGACCTTTATCGAAAGCAGGTCGTCAAGCAGGCCGACCTGGTCCTCGCTATGCATCTTCGATCCGATGAATTCGACTCTGGGCAGAAGCTCCGGAACTTCGCGTACTACGAAGCGATCACAGTTCGAGACTCGTCGCTATCGGCCTGCACCCAGGCGGTGATCGCCGCCGAGATCGGTGACATCCAGTTGTGCTACGACTACCTCGGCGAAGCGGCACTCATGGATCTCGATGACATCGAGCACAATACGCGCGACGGGCTCCACCTGGCTTCCCTTGCGGGAACCTGGATTGCAATCGTGGCCGGCATTGCCGGTATGCGCGAGCGCTCCGGCACGCTTGCGTTCGCTCCGAGACTGCCGGTGGGCATCACAAGTCTCTGCATACGAATGATGTTCAGAAAGCGCTGCATTCGTTTGGAGTTGGGAGCGGAGAGCACGACTTACTCCCTGGTGTCTGGCGAGCCTGTCGAACTGATCCATTGCGACGAAGTCTTCCAAGTGTCAATGGATCGACCAGTCCGCAAACTAAACGCATCGAACCCTTCGGCTCCCGCGATCTCCCAACCCTACGGGAGGAGACCCGAAAAGCGCTGTGTTCAACGCTGACCGGGAGCCGTGCACTGCCGCTTGCGAACGCCTGATTCACACTCCGAGGCTTTCCCGCTGTGGGATGACCGTGTATTTCGGGTCGCGAGCAGACGCGACGCCGGCGTGAAAGATTGCGAAGCGGGTACAGGCGGACCCAGCTAGCAGAGCTACCCCTCCAGCGGCCGAAGCCGCCCGGCTGCGCCGACCAAGCACGGCGCCAGCCGCGCCAGCGACTGTCAGTGCTTCGGCGACCTTAGTTAGTACACCAGCAGTCCCTTGCTTATAGGTCTCAGCGGAAAGTCCCATACGAACTCTCATCCGTCGCGACATCGCTACCTCGCTAAGAGCAGCGACAACTGAAAGCCGTCGAGCAGGGCTGCTCTGGGCGAGCGGAGAAGCAGCGATAGCCAAACCGCCGGCGGCTGCTGCCGCAGAACTCGCAAACACGAAAGGTAGGTGCGGATAGGCCGAGTGCCAAGCCGGTACTGCGGTGTCGGCCAGTAGAACCGCGGTATAAGACGCAACCGCCGGGCCGGCCAACGCGGCCACCGTGGTCGCCGCCGCGCCTATCGCGGGTGCGATGCCGGTGATGTCGCTTGCGGCGGCTGCGACAGCGGCCGGGGCGTAAGCCGATAACAGCCAGGACCCGACACTCATCGGAGAAGTCGGTTTAAACACCCTCAACATGTTGAAAAAGCGGGCTGGGCGTCCTAGGTCGTGTATGAGCGCTATGAGTGACGCACCAGCGGCTATCGACGCACCTAACTTGCTAGGCCGCGCCAGTCCCGGTCGACCGGTGATCTGTGCGGCGGCGCCGAGCGCGGACGAAGCACCGGCCAAGCCACCAAGAAACAGGTAGCCTGCGATGTCGAGCGGCTCCCAGACCGGCTTTTTGATAATCGGGCGACCGTAGTAGGAATCGCTCATCGGCGAACCCCGACGAACATGGCAGCGACACCAACCATAAGGCCTGCAGCTGCCAGGGCTGCACGGCCCCACATCGCCGGCAGGTCCGAAGTGGTGACGACCGGGGCCGGAGGTAAGCCATAGACCTCGGGTTCGTCCAGCAAAAGAAAGAACGCACCGCCGCCACCGACTCCGTCGTTTGGATCGTGACCGTAAAGGCGAGCCTCGGCCACGCCGGCGGCATGCATTTGAGCGAGCCGTGCCGAAGCGCGGTCACGCAGGTCATCGAGAGGGCCGAACTGTATGGAAGCGGTTGGGCACGCTTTAGCGCACGCCGGCTCCATCTCGTCGCCCAGGCGGTCGTAGCACAGCGTGCATTTCCATACTCGACCGTCGTCTTTGCGTTGATCAATGACTCCGTACGGGCAGGCCGGCACACAATAGCCGCAGCCGTTGCAAATGTCTTCTTGAACTACGACAGTTCCGAACTCGGTGCGAAACAGCGCTCCGGTGGGACATACGTCCAAGCATGCGGCGTGGGTGCAATGCTTACAGACGTCCGATGACATGAGCCAACGCATCTCAGCTTTCCCGCCGGGTCCGCAATCGGATTCGCCGGCGTCATTGACTGCTGAACGTCGTGGCTGCTCGATGAACGCGACGTGGCGCCAGCTGTCAGCGCTGAGTCCCACGGTGTTGTCAAACGACATTCCGGTGAAGTTGAGGCCATCTTCGGGGACGTGATTCCACTCCTTGCAGGCCACCTCGCAAGCCTTGCAACCGATGCAAACCGAGGTGTCAGTGAAGAATCCGACGCGGGGCGGGTGCTCGGCGTAGCCGGTGCTCGAAGCCGGGTTGTTGCCGCCGATGAATGAACCGAATAGCGCTGAGCGACCCATGACCTATCGCTCCGTTCCGGTCGTCGTGGTGATACCTGCCCGGGATTGGTATTCGCTCACGAGCTTAAGCCGGTCCGTCCCCCTCGGCCGCCGCCCAGGACGGACATCGGCTGTCAGCGCCTTGACCTCCTGGATGTGGGCGTTGGGATCCAACACGACCGAGGAAAGCTCGTTGAAGGCGTCTCCTTTAGCGTAGCCGTTCGGTCCCCAGTGGTAAGGCATTCCAATCTGGTGGACGATTCTGCCCGAAACTGTGAGCGGTCTCATCCGGTCGGTAACCAACACGCGTGCTTCTATAGCCCCACGGGCGGTGATCACTGTCGCCCATCCGGCGTGTTCGAGTCCCCGTTCGGCTGCGAGTGCAGGGGAGACCTCACAGAAAAGTTCTGGTTGGAGCTCCGACAGATACGGGGACCAGCGGCTCATTCCTCCGGCAGTGAAATGTTCGGTCAGCCGGTATGTGGTCACGACATACGGGAATACGTCGCTACCAGGCTGGTTGCCGCTTGGATGGAAACGGTTGTTCGGCTCAGTTGGCATCAAAGTTCGGGCCGGGTTGCGCTGTTGGGGGTACAAGGCGTTGGTGAACGGAGATTCCTGAGGTTCGTAGTGGGCGGGCATCGGCCCGTCCACAACCCCCGAGGGGGCGTAAAGCCAACCCCGGCCATCAGCCTGCATGATGAAAGGGTCGGTGCCGGCCAAGGCGTCGATACCGACAGCGCCATCTCCGGGGATGTAGCCGGGTTCTTTGGTCGGCGGGAAATCCGGCACGTCATGGCCGGCCCATCGCTGCTGTTCGGAATCCCACCAAACGAGCGCCTTGCGATCACTCCACGGGCGACCCTCAGGGTCGGCGGAGGCCCGGTTGTACAGCACGCGCCGGTTCGCCGGCCAGGCCCATCCCCACTCGCCGCCGGTCCAGTTCTGCTCGGTGTGTGGTTTGCGACGGTCCGCTTGGTTGACACCGTCAGCGAACACGCCGCAGTAGATCCAGCACCCGCAGGTCGTAGACCCATCGTCTTTCAGTTGCTCGTAGGACGACAAGGCTTTACCGTCGGGCCCCCTGCCGTTGATCTCCGACAGGACCGCCTCGGCGCTGGGTTCGGCGAGCGGCCCGTGCGTCGGGTAGTCCCAGGTCAGGTCCAACAGCGGGCGGTCAGCTTCGTCGCTCGAACCGGCAAGCTTCGCGCGTAGAATTCGACCGAGGTGGAAGTTGAACCACAGATCGCTTCGGGCGTCGCCTTCGGGCTCGACTGCGCTGTGATGCCACTGCAACATGCGCTGGGTGTTGGTGAAACTCCCGTCCTTCTCGGTGTGAGCCGCGGCCGGGAAGAAGAAGACCTCGGTAGGAATCTCGGTCGTGGCCATCTCGCCCGACTCGATCTCTGGACCGTCCTTCCACCATGTGGCACTCTCGATGAGTGAAAAGTCTCGGACTACCAGCCAGTCGAGGTTCGCCATACCGAGCCGTTGCATCTTCGCGTTGGCCGAGCCGACCGCAGGGTTCTCTCCCATCAGGAAATATCCTTTGCAGTGGCCGGCGATCTGCTCTACGACAGTGTCGTAGGTGGAATGACTTCCCGTGATGCGGGGGATGTAGTCGAAGCAGTAGTCGTTGTCGGCAGTCGCCGTGTCTCCCCAATACGCTTTGAGGAGGCTGATCGTGTAGGCGCCCATCTTCGACCAGTAGCCTTTGTCTGCGGAGTCGGCTTCGATGTAGGAGGCGAGGTCGAGGTGCTCGTGGGCGTGCGGCATCGGCAGATATCCGGGCAACAGGTCGAACAACGTCGGGATGTCGCTTGATCCTTGGATACTGGCATGGCCCCGCATCGACATGATCCCCCCGCCGGGACGTCCGATGTTGCCCAACAGAAGCTGCAGGATGCAGGCCGCCCTGATGTACTGGACGCCGACGGAGTGCTGGGTCCAGC
>JAJZDJ010000118.1 GCA_021828685.1 Actinomycetes bacterium
ACGGGTGTGGATCCCAGCGAACGTGCAATGGGAGTCGAACTCCAACTCGAGGAGTTAGTCGAGCAGCGCAAGCGGGCGCTTGTCCAAGGGCGTGCCGATGACGCAATCGCCCTTTCGCAGGAGATCGCGAAGCTGCAGGACGAGCTGGCCGATTTGAGCGAACTCCTTCCGAACTCCCCGGCCCCGGCGGCTACTTGGATGTGACAAACGCTACTTGGATGTGACAAACACAGTGCTACCTCGGTAGGTGCTTGTCGAACCAATCGATCGTGGCTTTGAGTCCCTCGGCCAAAGGCGTGGTCGGCTTCCAGCCGAGCGTGCTCGTAGCGAGCGTCAGATCCGGTCGTCGTTGGGTCGGATCGTCTGTCGGGCGAGGCGCGAACACAATCGGTGACGCCGAGCCGGTGAGCTCGATGACCAATTGGGCGACCGACAGAACGGTATACTCCGTGTCGTTGCCGATGTTGACCGGCCCGACCACGTCAGAGTCGACAAGCGCGAGTAGGCCGGCCACCTCGTCGTCGACGTAGCAGAAGCTTCGGGTCTGGGCGCCGTCACCGTAGACGGTGAGCGGCTCGCCGGCAAGTGCCTGCGTTACCAAGTTCGAGATCACCCGACCGTCGTCGGGGCGCATCCTCGGACCGTAGGTGTTGAAGATACGGGCGATGCGAACCGGCATAGCGTATTTGCGGTGGTATGCCATGATGAGCGCCTCGCCGAAGCGCTTCGCCTCGTCGTAGACCGAACGGGGTCCGACCGGGTTCACGTTCCCCCAGTAAGACTCGGGCTGAGGGTGCACCAGCGGTTCCCCGTAGACCTCGCTGGTAGACGCCTGCAGGAACGTCGCATTCCAGCGTCGTGACGCCTCCAAAAGGTTCCTCACTCCGATCGAGCCGACCGACAGGATCTCGAGAGCGAGCGGGCCGAAGTCGACCGGGGACGCAGGGCACGCCAGGTTGACCACAGCGTCGAAAGGTCCCTCGACGTGGATAGCAGAGGTGATGTCGGCTTCGACGAAGCTGAAGCGTTCATGGCCCGACAGCTCGTCCACGTTTGACCGCGAGCCCGTAACCAGGTTGTCCAAGCAGACGACTTCGTCACCGCGACCGACGAGATGTTCGCACATCGCCGATCCGATGAGCCCGGCACCGCCGGCCACCAAGAAGCGCATCACGACCTTCCCATCCCCACGTATGTGAGACCGGCAGCCTTCGCCCGGGCCGGGTCGATCATGTTGCGGGCGTCTACGAGACCGCTCCCCGACATGACCTCCGCTACGTGTCGCAAATCCGCGCCGGCGAACTCGGGCCACTCGGTCAACACGACGAGAACCGAAGCGTGCCGAGCGGCGCTCAAAGCGTCGCCGAAAACTTCGACGTCGAGGCCATCGAGGCGCGGGTCGGAACCCACCGGTTGGCTCGGGTCGAACGCCTGCAGCCGAGCGCCACGCGCCGCGAGGCGCGACAGCACCGACACGGCCGGCGAATCGCGCAAGTCATCCGTCGCTGCTTTGAACGTCAAACCCCACGCAGCGACGGTCACACCCGAGACGTCGCCGCCCGCGGCTGCCGCCACCATGTCGGCGACAGTGTCGAACTGGGCGTCGTTCGCCCGGATCGAAGCCTCCAGCAGCTCGAAGCGGTACCCGTGATCGTCGGCTATTCGAAGAAGCGCGTGCGTGTCCTTCGGGAAGCACGACCCGCCCCAACCGGGGCCGGGGGCCAGATGGTCGGAGCCGATGCGGTGGTCGTAGCTCATCCCCGCGATCACGTCCGTTGCGTTCGCTCCGACCGCAGCGCAGAGGTTGGCAATCGAATTGACGAAACTTACCTTGGCCGCAAGGAACGCGTTGCATGCGTACTTGATCGTCTCCGAGCTGGCGGGGTCGGTCACAAGGATCGGCGCGCCGAGAGGCTCGTAGAGGGCGGAAAGCGCCTGGCCGGCCCATTCGTGTTCGGCTCCTATCACAACCCGGTCGGGATGAAGCCAGTCCGCGACCGCCCGTCCTTCGCGGAGGAACTCCGGGTTCGACACGACCGCGACGTCTTGGCGCCCGAGTGCAGCGACGACCTTTCCGGCGGATCCCACCGGGACAGTCGACTTGGTGACCACCACAGCGCCCGAGTCGAGGTGCGGGGCGATCTGCGCCGACGCCTGCTCCACGTAACGCAGATCGGCGGCGCCGTCGGCTCCCTGGGGGGTCGGGACGCACAGAAACACGAACTTCGCGTTACGTACCGCCGCTGCAGTGTCAGTGGTGAAAGTTAGCCTGCCTGTCGCGAGCCCGTCGGCGAGGAGGTCCCCGAGTCCCTCTTCGAGTATGGGCGGGTCGCCGGCTGACATTCGGACGACTTTTGCCTCGTCGACGTCCACGCCGATGACTGTGTTGCCGAGATGTGCCAGGCAAACCGCCGTGGTCAGCCCGACATATCCTGTACCGATAACCGCAACCCGGACTGGACCCTGCCCGCCCATCGCGCTCGCCTCCGCATTCACAAGCGGGCAGCTTAACCGTCCAGCGGGCAGCTTAACCGTCCGGCTGGCGGCGGGAGGTTCGAGGTGGCAGCAGCGACCGTCCAAGCATTAGAGGTCAAGGTGGAGCCGTAGGGCGTCGTCGACCTCGGCCATGATTGAAGTTGGTAGCCGGCAAATGGCCGCACCCATTCGTTCGACGGCCACGGAACGAACCTGCTCGGCCTGAGCTTTGGAGTCGACCCGAAGTCCGGCCAGAGCCGCCGGCAAGAGAACCTGAAATGGGAAGATTCGCGCTGTGTTGCTTGTCAAGGGCACGACGGTGACAACACCGCGGCCGGAGCGTCCTACGGCCGCGTTAGCGCGGTCATTACTCACGACGATTGCTGGTCGGCGCTTGTTTGCCTCGCTTCCTTGACTGGGATCGAAGTCGACGAGACGTACCTCACCGCGGCGCATTAGCTCAGACCATCTGCCGTGGCCGTCTCCCAGGCGTCGCGGTCGCCTGAACGATCCCATTCCTGCCATGCCGCCTCGTAATCGTCCTCGAGTTTGGATTGGCTTAGAAGTCGAACTGCTTGGTGGATGGCCGCTGACCTAGATGCCAAACCGGTGTTGCGAATGTGCTCGTCCAGCACCGCCACGTCCTGCTCTGGAAGGCTCACGCTAAGTTTCATTTCCTTATCCTACCTGAGTAGCGCTCAGGTAGTACTCCGGTAATGCTCCTCAGAAGTCATCCCCTCGTAAGGGCTGAGAGTGGACGCTTCCCCGGTACGGTGGAAGACGTGAGCTCGTGGAGCAGCAAAGACATCCCGCCGCTAAAAGACAAGGTCGCCGTCGTCACGGGAGCCAACTCGGGTCTTGGTCTCGAAGTCGCCACCCGACTGGCAAGCCGGGGTGCACGCGTCCTACTTGCGTGCCGCAACACAGCCAAGGGACGCTCCGCTGCCGAGCGGATAGGCGGCGCCGGGCTCGCCGAAGTTGTGCCACTCGACCTTGCTTCGCTTGCATCGGTAGAGCAGTCCGCCGTCGAGATAATGCAAAGGACCGACCGCCTCGACATCCTCGTCAACAACGCGGGAGTCATGGCAGTCGACAAATCGATGACCGACGACGGGTTCGAAATGCAGATCGGCGTCAACCACCTCGGCCATTTTGCCCTCACCGCCCGGCTAGCCCGGCTGCTCGAATCCACGCCGAACGCAAGGGTTGTCAACGTTTCGAGCATGGCCCACAGAAACGGTGTCGTGCATCCCGACGATCTGCTCTGGGACCTGCGACCCTACGAGCGCTGGGCGGCTTACTCGCAGAGCAAACTCGCGAACCTGCTCTTCACTTTCGAAGCTGACCGGCGTTTCGCCCAAGCGGGCTTCACCACCAAAGTGCTCGCCGCGCACCCTGGTTTCACTAGGACCGACCTGGGCGTCGAGGGCAGCGGCATGTCGAACGCTGTGCTGCGCTCACTCAACTCGATACCGGGCATGGGCCAGCCGGTGGGGATGGGTGCGCTGCCGCTACTTCGAGCCGCGACAGACCCGTCGGCCTCCGGCGGGGAGTACTACGGGCCCCGGTGGATGATCGCAGGTCACCCAGTGCGCGAAACCCCATCGCGCCACGCTCGGGACGAGGCGAACGCACGGGCACTGTGGGAAAGCTCGGAGAGGCTTACCGGGGTGAGCTTTCCGTTCTGAGCTGTCGCCCTAAGCCGCTAAGGGGTCGTGGCCTCGGCCAATGAGTGGTCGAGCTTCGGACAACACTTGCTGACGGATTCCCGGTCTGAGCATTTCGGACGTTCCAATGTCGACCTTGACGCCAAGAAGGTCACCGACCTCGATTCCGAGCTGAATTAGATCCAGCAGGCGCAGACGTTCGGAGGGGATGTCGACCAGTAAATCGAGGTCCGATTCGGGGCCGCCCTCGCCCTTTGCAACCGATCCGAAAACGAAGACGCCCACAGCTCCGTGAGCCTTGGCTAAGCGCAACACCTGTTCGCGGTTGTTGGCGAGTAGGTCGCTCGGACGAAGCTTCGAGTGACATGCTGCGAGGAGCCGCTCCGTCCTTTTGAGCGTCGGGACGGTCCTACCTTTTTCGTAACGGTTTATCGCAGGCTGTGAAGTGCCCGCACGCCTGGCGACTTCTGCTTGAGACAATCCTGCACCTAGACGAGCGATTCGGATTGCCTCACCCCGCTCATTCATGCCTAAATCATACCTTCATGAGCATTCCCTGACGTGAAGATCGCATGGACAGAGGAGCCGGTACGATGAGATGCCCCACCGCACGGGGCGCGATCCAGAACCCCCCCGATGACCGTCACGTCCCCCTCCGCAGATGCCGCCGGTCGAGTATTTCCTGCGGGCGCCGAGCGCTCCGACGTCGCTACCCGCGAGGCCGCGAAGCGTCGGACGTTCGCCATCATCAGCCACCCAGACGCCGGCAAGACGACGCTCACCGAGAAGTTCCTTCTCTACTCCGGGGCGCTTCAGGAGGCGGGTGCGGTCAAGGCGCGGGCAGGGCGTCGGCGTGCCACCTCGGACTGGATGGCCCTCGAACAGGAGCGTGGGATATCTATCAGCTCCACCGTGCTGCAATTCAACTACCGGGGAGCTACGGTCAACCTCCTCGACACCCCCGGCCACAGGGACTTCTCCGAGGACACCTACCGGGTGCTGACCGCTGCGGACGCCGCGATCATGGTGCTCGACGTGGCGAAAGGCATCGAGCCCCAGACGCGCAAACTGTTCGAGGTCTGCCACGCCCGGCTCCTGCCAGTGATCACTTTCATCAACAAGTGCGACCGCCCGGGCCGCAGCCCGCTCGAGCTTCTCGACGAGATCGAAAGCCAGATAGGTCTGATCCCCACTCCTGTCACCTGGCCGGTAGGCGAGCCCGGAGTCTTCCACGGGGTGATCGACCGGCGAGACGGGGGTTTCGTCGGCTTCAACCGCAGCGGACGTGGCGGAGCCACCGCCGCCGAGGAGTACACCCTCGACGCCGACAGCGCCCGGGAGCGCTTCGGTGGGGATTGGCAGCGCGCAGTCGAGGAGTGTGCGCTTCTCGACGAGGTGGGCGCCGTCAACACCCTCGACACCTTCGAAATGGGCATGACAAGCCCGCTCTTCGTCGGCTCCGCGCTCACTAACTTCGGGGTCCGCCACGTCCTCGACGCCGTCGTCGACATGGCCCCAAGCCCGAAGCCGGTCCCCGACGCGACCGGAGCTGCGAGGGGGCTGGGCGAGGCCTTCTCGGGGTTCGTCTTCAAGATCCAGGCCAACATGAACCCGGCGCACCGCGACCACGTAGCGTTCGTGCGGGTGTGCAGCGGCCACTTCGAGCGCGGAATGGTCCTCACCCACGGCCCGACCGGCCGGCCATTCGCCACCAAGTACGCGGCGTCGATGTTCGGCTCGGAACGCGAGACGATCGACGACGCCTGGCCCGGAGACGTGATCGGGCTCGTCAACGCGTCCGGGCTTCGCGTTGGCGACAGCCTCTACGCTGGAGCTAAGCCGGTCACCTTCCCGCCGATACCAACCTTCGCCCCCGAACTGATCGCTACGGCGCACCCGGCCGACCTGTCGCGCTCGAAGCAGTTCAAGCGGGGCCTGGAACAGCTCGAAGCTGAAGGCGTGGTGGCCGTCTTGCACCGCGGCGACGACCCAACGCCGGTTCTCGCAGCGGTCGGTGCAATGCAGTTCGAAGTGCTGTCGCATCGAATGGCGAACGAGTTCGGGGCGGCCATACGGCTGTCGGGGCCACACGAGCGGACCGTCCGGCGAACCGACGAGGCCAGCGCCGCCCACCTGGCAGCGCTCGGCGGAGTGGACGTGCTACGCCGGGGGGACGGGACCCTGCTCGCGGTATTCCAAAGCCCCTACTGGCTGGAGCGGGTCGCGGCAGACCATCCGGACTGGACGCTGGACGAGATAGTTACCGGAGCAGGGGGAGGTTGACGTGAAGGGGAGGTCGAGGTGGATCGGGAGGTCGAGGTGACAGGCGAGGTTGTGGTCAAAGGGGAGGTCGCGCCCGGATTCGAGGTTCTGCGCGACGTGTTCGCTGCGAACTTCTCGGCGCGCGGCGACGTGGGCGCTGCGTTCTGCGCCTACGTCAAGGGCAGGAAAGTCGTCGACATCTGGGGTGGACTCGCCGATCGGGGGGGTGGGGTGGAATGGGCGGCGGACACGCTCACCCTCGTCTTCTCGACGACCAAAGGAGCGACGGCCGTCTGCGCGCACCTGCTCGCGGAGCGCCGGGAGCTGGACCTGGACGCTCCGGTTCGCGACTACTGGCCTGAGTTTGCTGCGGGCGGCAAAGACGAGGTGACAGTTCGCCACCTGCTGTCTCATCGGGCAGGTCTGCCGACACTCGACGTCTCCCTGACCCCCGAAGAGGCGCTGGCGTGGGATCCTGCGGTCGAAGCGCTCGCAGCGCAGGCTCCTGCCTGGGCTCCGGGTACCCGTCACGGCTACCACGCCGTCACCTACGGCTGGCTGGTCGGCGAGGTGATCCGACGGGTGAGCGGCCGCAGCCCCGGCCGTTATCTAGCGGAGGAGGTCGCCGGACCGCTCGGCCTCGAGCTTTGGGTCGGCCTGCCCGAATCCGAGGAGCGCCGCGTCTCGAAGCTGATACCGGCCCCGGCGGTGTCGCTTTCGGCAGACGAACTTGCGTCGATGCCCGACGGGCAGGCCGAACGGCTCAGGGCGATGGCGGCGCCGGACTCGCTGACGATGCGGGCGTTGAATCCGACAAGCCCACCTTTTTCCTTCAACAGCAGAGCAGTACACGCAGGAGAGCTTCCCGCAGCGAACGCGATAGCCACCGCGCGCTCGCTTGCCAAGCTTTACGCCGCCACGGTCGGCGAAGTCCACGGCCAGCGGATCCTTTCGCCGGGGACCGTCGCCGCCGCTACCGTCGTGCAATCCGACGGACCCGACGACGTGCTGCTCGTCCCGACCCGCTTCGGATCGGGGTTCATGCTTGCATCCCCGACGTCTCCGCTGCTCGGCGAGTCCAGCTTCGGACACTCCGGGGCAGGCGGCTCGCTCGCTTTCGCCGACCCAGACGCGGAGGTCGGCTTCGCTTACGTGATGAACCAGATGCAACAGAACCTCGCCGGCGACCCCCGACCCGCCGCTTTGGTAGACGCTCTACGAACCTGCCTGTAGGTCCGCTTCGGTGCAGGTCAGGAGCCTACGTATATGAGGGTGAAGCCGTCGTAGCCTTTCGAGCCGACCGTCTGAACTGTCGTTGCCTGCACGTCGGAGCGTCCTGCGAGAAGGTCGTGGAAGTTGCGCATGCCCAACACGTTCGGGTCGCTATCTGAGGGGTCGGCGATCCTGCCGCGACGCACGGAGTTGTCCACGACTATCAGTCCCCCGAGCCGGGTCATCTCGACGGCGTGCTCGAAGTAGGCGGAGGTGGACGGCTTGTCGGCGTCGATGAACACCATGTCGAAGGCTTGATTGAAGGCTCGGCCGTCCGCCGATCGGGCGAGCTCGTCGCGCAGAGTCGGCAGCGAGTCGATGGCCCGCCCGACCCGGATTTCGACCCGGTCGGAGAGGCCGGCTCTAGCGACGTTCGCGGATGCGACCTCGCCGTGGTGGGGATCGACCTCGAGGCTGATGAGCTTGCCGTGTTCGGGTAGCGCCCGGGCCAGCCAGATCGTGGAGTAGCCGCCGAGGGTGCCGATCTCAAGGATCCGTGCGGCGCCGATCGCCTTGGCGAGAAGATGCAGCATCTTGCCCTGGGCGGCCGATACAGCGATTTGCGGCAGGCCTGCCCGGTCCGACTCCTCCAAGGCGGCTTCCAGCGCCGGGTCGGCGCCTATCAGCCTGTCGTGGATGTAGAGGTCCACTTCGTGCCAGAGCTGTTCGTTGTCCATGCGTCGCAGCATACGACCGCTAGCTGGGCGTGACCGCCGGAACGCCGGATCCACGTTTGGCGCTCCGGGTACCAGTAGACTTCGCCCTCACTCAGCGGTCGACGGGCCGCGGACTTATCGTCTATGACCGACAGCTCGCCACCGCCCGCCGCTTCGGGGTTCGTCGCGCCCTGGCGCACGTACGGAGTCGAAGATATCGTCGATCCGGCGTCGCCTTGGTGTGCGATCGCGCTCGACGAACCATTCTCTCGCGAACACGGCACGGAAGACGCCGAGGGGCAGGCGAGCGAAGACGGCCAGGGTGCGCAGCGAAGTGCCGCCTGCGGCTTGAGAGCCGTGCGCAGCCATAGCGGCCCGTTTTGCCTTTGCGTAACGGCCGACGCGGACGCTGTGAGTTATCCGGCCGGGTTCAGTGAAGGAACTTTCGAAGCGTCGCGGCTCCCACTCGGAGCTGTTCACGCCGAGGAGGCGGGTTATGCCGGCGGCGTCGAGGACCCGGAGTGCCGTGGTGAGCAGGCGGCGGTCGACGGTCGCCTCGAGGACGATAGGGGTGCCTGCGAACGCGGCCGCGGCGACACCGACCTCGTGAACCGCGACGTGATCGGGATGCCCGTAGCCACCGGCCGGGTCGTAGATGGTGATGGCGTCGGCGTCGACTTCGACGAGAATCGCGGCGAGCCGGTGCGCTGCTTCGGCGGTCGGCACCTGGGAGAAGGGCGGCGTCACGCTCGAAGGCGGGGTGTCGATGGGCGGTGTGTCGATGGGCGGTGTGTCGGAGGGCGGTGTGTCGGAACCGGGCTTGGGCGGAGTAAAGCCGGAGTCGGGGTAGTCGAGGAACCGGACCTCGGTACAGCCGAGCGCTGCAGCCGCGCGCTGAAGCTCCTCGCGACGCAGCGACCCGAGGCCGCCGCCTGTTCTTGTTCCTCTTGCGTCGCCCAGCGCGGCCGCCGATGCGAGGCCCATCTCGCCGTCGGTGGCGCAGACGATGACCACACGGTGTCCTTGTGCGCACGAGCGGGCGAGGGTTCCCCCAGTGAGGAGCGCCTCGTCGTCGGGATGCGCGTGGAAGGATACGAGGGTGTAGGGAGGCGTTCTCGGTCGTCGCTTGTTGTCGTGGGGGTCCACGAACCCATCCTTACAGTGGGCCTCGATTGCCGCTCAAGTTCGGTAGCTGGGAGCTTGCGGTGAAAATCGCTCACGTGACGGACTGCTACCTGCCGCGCCTGGGTGGGATCGAGTTACAAGTACACGACTTGGCTTCGAGACAGGCTTCTCGACATGAGGTGACGATTTTTACCATTACCGGCGGGTCTGCGGGCGGGTCTGACGGGGCGGTTGCGGGCGTTCGTGAGGGCGGCGGGGTCGAGGTGGTCAACGTCGGGTCACCGCGGCGGGCCGCCGGGGCGGGAGAGGTGTACGGCTCGGGTGGCCAGCCTGC
>JAJZDJ010000119.1 GCA_021828685.1 Actinomycetes bacterium
GGTGACGGCGTCGACGGCTCCTCGGATACCGACGCCCTTCTGGCCGGCCACAGAGATGATGATCGAGGCGTTGGCCACCTGGCCGGGAGCCAGCCGGCCGCCATCAGGCAGAGCAGAGCCGACAGGGACGGCCCCGCAGACCGAGTCCCCCCAGCCGGTCGACCTGCTCGCCAGTATCGACCCGCCGAGCGACTGCCCGGCGACCAATCCGAGGCCGGCCATTCCGAGGCCGGCGCGCCCGACCCAGCCCGTCATCCGTCGGGAGTGACGTGGGATACCTCCGACCTATCGACCGCCACGACGTCCTTGCGGGTCAGGAAGTCGACCTCGGCGGTCGACCCGATAGGCTTGAATCTGTCGATCATCGGTCGTAGGCGCTCCTGGTCGTTCGGAGATCCCCGGGTGATGGCCCTCCTCGCTGCGACCGCCTCCTTCGAGCACGTCATCGGCGGGCTCACAAACGCCGGCATGTGCAAGTTGATGACCGGTCTGTATGACCCCGACTACAACCCCTGCCGCGCCACCTACGACCTACGACGACTCCGACGAAAAGGCTTCATCGAACGCATCCAGGGCACCCACACCTACCGGATCACCGCCTACGGCCCAACCACCGCCACCTTCTTGACCAAGCTCAACGCCAGGGCTGTCGTCCCCGCGCTCACTGACCTCGAAGCTCCCTCGACACCGCCACCACCACAGCCCCGCCCGCTAACCACCGCGTGGCGCGCCTACAGCAGGCAACTCGACGCCCTCATCACCAACTGCGGACTTCCAGCCTGAAGTTGACTTATCTGTGAACAACCAGGCGATCAAGCGGGGCTAGCCCTGGGCTAGCCCTGGGCTAGCCCTGGGCTAAGCCGGGGGACCGGCAGTGAGCGCTACCGTCGCCGTCTGCAGCTGACCTGCCGGAGTCGTCCAAGTGATCTTGATCGTCTGGCCCGGCTTCTCGGAGGCGATGATCGTGCTGAGGGAGCTGGCGGAGCTGACCGTCTCGCCGTTGATAGCGGTTATCACATCGCCTGCGCCGAGGCCGGCGTTTGCGGCGGCGCCCCCGGTGATGACCCCTCCGACCGGCGCTCCATTAGTCGACTGTTGGCCCGATCCCTGCGAGGAACCGAAGGCGAATGCGCCGGTGTTGCTCGACGAGCCCGAAGAGCTGATCAGCACCCCGAGGAACGCTGTCGGGCCCACGTGGATGACAGACGTCGAGTGGCCTGCCACGATCGACGAGGCGATCGACGACGCTTCGTTGATCGGGATTGCGAAGCCTTGACTCACGGCCGCTTGCAGCTGGTTTCCGGTTGACGCGGCGGTGTCCATTCCGATCACTTGACCTGCCGAGTTGACTAGGGGGCCACCGGAGTCGCCGGGCTGGATGTTCGCGTTAGTCTCGATCAGCCCGCTCAGGTGCTCGGCTACGCCGTCAAGTGAGTCTGCTGCAGTAATCGACTGGTTGAGGGCTGTAATCGAACCTCCGGCGAAGCTCGGCGCCCCCCCGACGCCTCCGGCGTTTCCGATGGCCGCAACTCCCGTTCCGACCTGGGCTGCCCCGGAGTTGCCGAGAACCGCGGTTCTCAGTCCTGACGCGCCGGATAGCTGCAGCACTGCCACATCCTGTGACTTGTCGTAGCCGACGACCGTAGCCGGGTACGTCTGACCATTGCCGATATCGGTGACAGTTATCGACGTTGCGCCATTGATGACGTGATTGTTGGTGAGGATCTCCCCGTTGGAGGTGAGCACGATGCCCGTCCCGGCGCCGCTGGCCTGCTGGTAGGCGAACGTGGAATTGACGTCGACCAGGCCTGGGGCGACCTTCGCTGCAATCGACGAAACGTTGGCGGGACTTCCCTGGCCTGAAACTGACGACGTCCCGGACCCGTTCGCCGTACCTGATGCGCTGCTGCCGATCGAGCTTCCGCTGCCGATCGAGCTTCCGCTGCCGGTCGAAAGACCGCTGCCACTCGCAATGCCGCTCGAAGCCGAGTTGCTTGAAGGAAGTGATGCGGCAGCGGAGCGGGTCGCGGACGCAGGCCACAGCACGTGACCCGCTACGGTCCCGGCGCCGATAGTAGCTACGACGAGGGCTGCCGCAACCCCAGGCCGGGTGCGATGGGAGCCTCGCGAAGTAGGCACGTGAGCTGGCGAATGCGTGTACGCCGGGATCTCCGACTCGGCCCCTGACGGAATCTGCACGGATTCAGGTTGTCCTTGGAACTGTGTCATGTCGTCGTCCTCTTCCGGTTGGTCGTGGCTTGGTGCCATGCTCACCAGAATGCGCCCCGGAGCTGTGACTGCCTTAGGACGACGTTGAGAACATCCTGAAACGTGTCGCTGACAGCAGTGTCGCTGGCGGCAGTGCCGCTGCCGGCAGTGCCGTCTCAGCCTGCGCGGGCGGCGCTGGCGTCGAGCGCGCCTTCCGCCTGGCCGGTGTCGGTCTTGCGGACCCGCGGCACGACAAACGACGCCACGAATCCAGCGGCCGTGACCACTGCTGCGACTTGGAAAGCCCGCACGAAGCCGGAGTCGAGCGCCTTCAACGTCGCGAGCGTAGGGGCGCTGCCCTGGACGTGTGCGGAGCGCAGCATCGAGTTGGTCCGGTCAGTCGCGATAGTGGCGAGGATCGCCAAGCCGAGGGATCCGCCCACCTGGCGCGACGTGTTGAGCACCCCCGATGCCAACCCCGCCTGGCTCTGCGCAACGCTGCTGGTCGCTGTTGCCGCGAGCGGAGTGAAGAGCAGGCCCAGGGCTAGCGAGATCAGGCAGCCGGGGCCTAGAACGTGCACCCAGTAGCTGCCCCGGACGGTTATACCCGACAGCCAGAAGAAGCCGACTGTCGCTGCGAGCGTTCCAACCAACAGAAGCGGTCGCGCCCCGATGCGAGGGAGTAGACGCGAACTCGTCTGAGCTCCGCCGATGATGACGAGCGCCATCGGAAGGAACGCCATCCCTGCTCGGAGTGCGCCGTAACCGAGGACGTCTTGTAGGTACAGCGAGAGGAAGTACCACATGGCGAAGAAGGCGGCGCCGACGAGGAACATGACTACGTTCGCCCCCCACACGGAGCGGGACCGGAACAGGTCGAGCGGAACGAGCGGGTTCGAAGCGCCTTTCGCCTCGTAGATCCCGAAGCCGACCAGGACGACGACGGCGACCGCCAGGAAGACGACCGTCACAGCAGAAGTCCACGGGCGCGTCGCCGTGCCGACGATCGCATAGACGAGCGCGCTCAGACCGACAGTGACAGCGACTGCTCCGACCACGTCGAGCTTCGCTCGCGGTTGGCCACCCTCGCGGTGGCCCCTCGTCTCGGTGAGGTAGGCGAGCGCAGCAACGGTCGCAGCTATTCCGACAGGGATGTTGACAAAGAGAACCCAACGCCACGAGATCTCCGCTGTCAATACCCCGCCGAGGATCGACCCGGCTGCACCACCCGCCCCCGCGACGGCGCTCCAAACCCCGATCGCCCGGGCGCGATCACGACCTTTGAACGTGGTTACCAGGATCGTCAACGTCGCAGGCGAAAGGATCGCCCCACCGACGCCTTGCGTGGCGCGGGCTACCGTGAGCCACGTCGAGTTCGTCGCGAGCCCTCCTGCGAGGCTCGCAGCGGTGAACAGCCAGAGGCCGGCCAAATAGACCCGGCGGCGACCGAAGATGTCCGCGGCTCGGCCGCCGAGCAGCAGGAAGCCCGCGAAAGTTAGCACGTAAGCGTTGACCACCCACTGGAGGCCTGTGGCGCTGTAATGGAGGTCCCTGCCGATCGAGGGTAGCGCTACGTTGACGATCGAAACGTCGAGGACCACCATGAACTGAGCAAGGCAGGCGATGGCCAGGACAGCGTTGTTGCGAGAGCGTCGCCCCTGACTCGTGTCGGTGTCGGTCGTCAGGTCGGCGGTGGTGGGGGTCTCCGGCATCGTCTGTACGGAAACACCCTCGACGTCTACTATCTTCCCGATCGCGCGTCGCATCGTCGTATCCGCGCGGTACTATCGCGACAGTTAGAAAGCGTGTGCGCACCGTCACAGCGCGACCTCGGAGGTATTGCAGGCGAATGTCCGATCTTGCGCGGTGGTGCTTCAGGCACCGGCGTTTTGTCCTGGCCATCTGGCTCATCGCGCTCGTCGTGACGGGCGGGGCGAGCGGCGCGTTCGGGTCCAACTACGCCACCAAGTTCCAACTCCCGAACACGCAGTCGGCGCAGGCCCTGAACCTGCTCCAGAAGGACTTCCCCGCGGCGTCCGGCAGCTCCGACCAGATCGTTGTCGCAGTGGACTCGGGGACGGTCACCGACCCGGCGGTCGAGTCGGTGGTGTCGAAGATGCTCGCCGCGGTAGCGACACTGCCCGACGTCCGGGCCGTCAACAGCCCCTACCAGGCGACCGGCAAGGCGCAGATCAGCAAGGACGCGAAGGTGGCCTTCGCCACTGTCATCTTCGACGGCCAGGTCGGGGCCAACTCCCCGGCCGACGTGCGCCGGGTCGTGTCGACGGCCGAGGCAGTTCGAAGCTCCACACTGCACGTGGCGCTCGGTGGTCAGGATATAGAGCAGCTCAACACCCAGGCGGGGTCGTCGAGCACGATCGCCGGTGTCATCTTTGCTCTGATCGTCCTCGGACTGGCATTCGGCGCCGTGTTCTCGGCTCTGCTGCCGATCATCACAGCCTTGATAGCGATCGGCATCGGCACCAGCGTCACGACACTTCTCAGCCACGTCCTGTCGATCGCCAGTTTCGCGCCGCTCCTAGGTGTGCTGATCGGACTCGGCGTCGGAGTCGACTACGCGCTTTTCATCCTGACGCGCCATCGCAGTGCCATCAAGGCCGGCAAAGCTATCGAGGACGCAGCCGTCGAGGCGATCAACACCTCCGGGCGGGCGGTGTTCTTCGCAGGGCTCACAGTGTGCATCGCGCTGATGGGCCAGTTCGTGCTCGGCTTGTCGTTCCTCTACGGTCTCGCGATCTCCGCGTCGGTGACCGTGCTGCTGACGATGTTCGCTTCGATCACGCTGCTGCCTGCGCTGACCGGATTCTTCGGGGCGAAAGTGCTGAGCAGGCGCGAGCGTCGCCTTCTCGCGGAGCGCGGGCCGGAAGTGGACCACGTATCTGGACTTTGGAGTCGCTGGTCCAGCTTCATCGAACGCCGCCCCGGGCTGCCGGCGCTCGTCGCGCTGCTGGTCGTGGTTGCGATCGGACTACCCATCTTCACCCTGCGCCTCGGTCTCGACGACGCGAGCAGCGACCCCCCGGGATCGACGACCCTGCAGGCCTACCAGCTCCTCGCCCAAGGATTCGGTCCGGGATTCAACGGACCGCTCCTCCTCGTAGCGCAGCTTCCGAACTCGGGCGACAAAGCGGCTTTCGCTTCGGTTGCTGCAAGCGTCGCCAAGGTGCCCGGCGTCGTATCCGTCGCCCCGGTGATCACGAACCCGGCGCGGACCGTCGCGATCGCAACCGTCTACCCGACGACCAGCCCACAGGCAGCTCAGACGACCGTCCTCGTAGAGCAACTTCGGTCGGAAGTAATACCGAAAGCTGAAGCCGGTAGCGGTCTGACCGTGCTCGTCGGGGGTCAGACGGCTATACAAACCGACTTTGCGCATATCCTCGCCTCCAAGCTGGTCTATTTCGTCGCGGCGGTCGTCATCCTCGGTTTCATACTGCTGATGGCGGTCTTCCGGAGCCTGGTAGTCCCACTGGTGGCGTCGGTGATGAACATCCTTTCCGTCGGGGCGTCCCTCGGTATCTTGAATGTTGTATTCGAGTGGGGATGGGGTCACTCCCTGTTCCGGATCTCGTCGAAAGTCCCGGTCGAAGTGTTCCTCCCGGTGATCCTCCTGTCGATCCTCTTCGGGCTGTCGATGGACTACGAGGTGTTCCTGGTGAGCCGGATGCGCGAGGAGTGGGTTGCGCACCGCGACGCGTCGCGTGCCGTGACCGTGGGCCAGTCTGCGACGGGCCGCGTCATCACGGCTGCCGCGACGATCATGATCCTCGTCTTCGCCTCGTTCGCACTTGGAAACAACGTGGTGATCAAACAGTTCGGGATAGGCCTAGCCGGGGCGATATTCGTCGACGCCTTCGTGATACGAACGGTGCTCGTGCCTTCGGTGATGCACATGCTCGGCAAGTCCAACTGGTGGTTGCCTGTCTGGCTAGACAAGGCCCTCCCGCATCTGAACATCGAAGGCGTCGACAATCCCGGTGGGGATCTGCGCGACGAGGAACCGGCGCTAGCGGCTCCCTGACGCTCGCTGCATCAAGGCCATAATACAAGGAATGGACTTCGACCTGGCTCCCGAGGAGGATCCGAGGCGTGCGGCGCTTCGCAATTGGCTCGACGCTAATCCGCACCCGAGCGGGCGCCAGCTCGCCGAGGCGGGCTGGGTGGTCCCTCACTGGCCTGCCCCCTACGGCCACGACGCCGACGCCCTTCACCAGCTGATAGTCGACGAGGAACTCGAGCGGGCAGGCGTGTCCCGGCCGGTCAACCCGATCGGCATCGGCTGGGCTGCGCCGACGATTCTGATGGCCGGCAGCGACGCCCAAAAGCAGCGCTACCTTTGGCCGGCGCTGTCAGGTGAGGAGGTGTGGTGCCAGCTGTTCAGTGAACCCGACGCCGGGTCTGACCTCGCATCACTGCGATGCAGCGCAGTCCGCGACGGCGACGAGTGGGTGGTCAACGGCTCGAAGATCTGGACAAGCGGGGCGCACCGCTCCGCCTTCGGAATCCTTCTCGCCCGTACCGATCCAGACGCCCCGAAACGGCGGGGTATCTCGTATTTCATCTGCCCGATGCGAACGTCGGGGATCACCATGGCGCCGATCGTGGACATGACTGGGGCTCACTCCTTTAACCAGGTGTTCTTCACCGACGTCCGCTTGGGCGCCGACTGCCTGGTCGGCGAGCCGGGCGAGGGATGGCGTCTCGCGAAAGCCACGCTCGCCAACGAGCGTGTTTCGCTGTCGAGCGGCGGTGCGTTGTGGGGGAGCGGACCGACCGTCGACGACCTTCTCGACGCGGTGCGCGCCGGCGGAGGTGTCGCCGACCCGGTGCTACGCCAGGAGGCGGCCAGGGTCTGGGCCGAAGGTCAGATACTGACCCTCATGCGATACCGGACGCTGTCGGCGCGGCTGTCGGGCGCAGCGCCGGGCCCCGAAGCATCGGTACAGAAGATTCTCGCCGACGAGCACGGCGGTCATGTGATGGCGCTGGCGAAGTCACTAGCGGGAGCCGCCGGGATGCTGCAGGGATCAGGCCCGACCGGGGCGGTGCCCGAGCGGCGTCGAGCTGGCCCGACCGAAATGAAGCAACGGGGCGGTCTTGGCGGAGTCGACCCGGTGTGGCATTACGGGTGGACTTTTTCCCCGGCGCTCACCATCGGCGGAGGCACCTGGGCGGTGCAGCGCAACATCGTCGCGGAGTGGGTGCTCGGCCTTCCTCGCGATGTGCCGGGGTAGCGACGCGACGTTCGGGTAACGTCTGGCACCGTGCCCGAGAGACGACCTGGACGCGGCATCCTGTCGGGTCCTATCGACGGCGAATGGCGGCAGGGGCGCACCTACAGGGAGGTCGAGGCGACACCGGGGCTGGTAGTCACGCACCTCGGATCGCGCTTTACTGGGGTGGTCGTCGGCTTCGACCAGGCTGCGGTGGTCGTCCGCTCGACCAACACCGGCTTGGAGCGCCTGTTCGCGATGCACCGGGCGGCGTTCGCGCTCGGCGGGGAGACGGTCACTTTGGTGATTCCGAAGCGTCCTTCCGCCAAGATGCCCGCAGGGGGGGCCCTCAACCGTACGCGGTCGGGTTCGATCGACGCCGGTCCGGCCCGGGCGAGGGTGGCGAGGGCGAGCCGGATCCTGGTGGAGGGAATCCACGACGCCGAGCTCGTCGAAAAGGTGTGGGGCGACGACCTGAGAGTCGAGGGGATAGTGGTGGAGCGCCTTGACGGCATCGACCACCTGCAGGATTTCATCGAAGCTTTCCGACCGGCGGCCGACGCTCGGCTGGGCGTCCTCGTTGACCACCTTGTGGCGGGCAGCAAGGAGTCGAGGATCGCCGCGGCGCTGGAGGGGCCTGACGTCCGGGTCTGCGGGACGCCGTTCGTCGATGTGTGGCAGGCGATCCGGCCTCATGTTGTAGGGCTCGAGCGCTGGCCGACGATACCGAAGGGGCAATCCTGGAAGGAGGGGATCTGTGCGGCTATGCGCGAGCCGGACCCGGGAAGACTCTGGCGGAGCCTGATCGCCCGAGTGGGGAATTACGCCGACCTGGAGCCGTCGCTCGTGGGGGCAGTCGAGTCGTTGATCGACTTCGTGTCCGACACTGACGGTCCGGGGGAGGCGACCTGACCGCGGACCATCGGCGAACGGTCCAGTGACGCAACCCCAGCCATGACCGAAAGGATCCCCACACCGAGCAGAGCGTCGCCGGACACGCCGATGCGGCCGACGCTCTCCCCGAATACCAGCATCGCAATGAGCGAAGCGGCGACGGGTTCGCCGACGTCGAGCAGCGGAAGTGACACTGCCAGAGGGCCCGCCTGGTAGGTGTTGACTGTCAGGGTCATTCCAATGATCCCGAGGACGGCAAGCACCCACGGCTGCCACGTCGCAAGAAAACCGATGCCGTGCACTTGAACCTGGTGAGTCGTGGCTTTCGTGATGATCGACAGGAGCCCGAAGGTCACCCCCGCGGCAGCCGCCAAAAGGCTTGTCTTGACGATCTTGCCAGCCCGTCTCGAGAACGCGAGAAGCGCTGCGACGATCGCCGCCACTGAAGCGAACAGGACCAGCCAGCGTCCGGGCGTGGCGGTGATCAGCGTGTTGGAGGGGTGAACGACGACCAGAAGTGTCATCAACCCGATGCTGACAAGCGCGATACCGGTCCATTCCGCCTGGCCGAGCCTGCGTTTGGCGACGACCGCAGCCAACGGTATGGCAAAGGCCAGCTCCGCCACGATCAGAGGCTGCACAAGCACGACCGGTGCTATCGAGAGCGCTATAGCTTCCATGCCGAAACCGGCAACCGACGCCAAGAGGCCGATCAGCCACACGGGGTCGCGCCCGACACGGACCAGGAGGCCGCCGTCTATCGCCTTGGGTGTCTGCGGTTCTGACCTGACGCCAGTGCCATCCTCTCGTCGCGCGTCGCCGACATTGCCCGAGTTGGGGCCGTCCGGGTCGCTCTCGCCGCGCGCAGGCTGGCGGGCTATGGCGGACATCTGGGTCACGTTCGAAACGGCAAACGATGCGGCGGCGCCCAGTGCAAGGACTATCGCTGCGAAACGCTCACCACTCAACAACATGTCTGTGTCCCACTACCCGTATCTACATCTGACTCACCGAATGACTCTTGAGCGAGCTTACCGGCATTGATAGGTTGAGCAGAGCTTTGAACACCACCAGACGACGACGCGACGGCGATGTCGATGGTTATGTGGACCACCACGTGCATTTCCTGTCGAGCGCCGCCGCCAGCATTTCAGTGGACGTGTCGGGCGCTCGTAGCGTCCCCGAAGTCGTCGAACGCC
>JAJZDJ010000120.1 GCA_021828685.1 Actinomycetes bacterium
GACCTGCTCCCCGCCGATACCCCTTCGCCCAGAGACGGGAGCACCACCACCACGACGCTGGCCGCCACCGGCGCCCTGCGCTCCCCGCGCGCCACCACCCGCGCCCCGCGCGCCCCGCGCGCCACCACCCGCGCCCCGCGCGCCACCACCCGCGCCCCGCGCGCTCCCACCCGCGCCGGCCGGGCGCCTCCCCCGCCCCGCCTTTCGCGTCAACGCTCCACCACGAGGGCGACGGCAAGGCACGCTATGCCTTCTCCACGGCCGATCGCCCCGAGCGCCTCAGCTCGTTTCGCCTTCACACTTGCCGGCGCATCCAACACCGCCGAGAGCCGCTCGCACATCTCGGCTCGGTAGGGTGCGATCCTCGGCTCTTCGGTTATCACAGTCACGTCGACGTTGCCGATCGAGAACCGCGACCTGACATCGGAGACGACCTTGGCGAGCAGGCTCATGCTGTCGACACCCTCAAGTTCGGGGTCTGTATCAGGAAAAAGTGTCCCGATATCGCCCATCCCGCACGCTCCCAAAAGAGCGTCAGCTACTGCGTGCGCCACCACGTCCGCGTCGCTATGGCCGACCAGGCCTCGCCCCGGAAGGCGCACCCCGGCGAGCAGCAACGGCCGGTGCAGGTCGTCGCCGAACGGGTGGATATCGAAGCCCTGCCCGACCCTTGGCGTGCTCAACAGATGACCTTGCGACTAGCCCCGCTCGCCCCGATCAACGCCGCAGCGACGACCAGATCGCTCGGCGAAGTGATCTTGAGGTTCCCACTCGTCGTTTGGACAAGCTCGATTCGACCGCCGGCCGCCTCGACGAGAGCCGCGTCGTCGGTTGCATCGTCGCCTCCCGCGTGGACCTGCCGGAGCACCGAAGCAGCGAAAGCCTGCGGCGTTTGGACCGCGACGAGCTCGGAGCGGTCCAGGGTCACCAGCTGCCCGCCGTCGCCTATCCGCTTGACTGTGTCCGATACGGGTGCGCCGGGAATCGCACCGTCGGCGCCCGCCTCTACAGCCGAAACGACAGCCCGCCAAAGACCGATCGGCGCGAGAGGCCGTGCCGCATCGTGGACGACGATCACGTCCGCGCCCTGGGGGACCGCGGCCAGGCCTCTCCGCACAGACTCGGAACGCGTCGCACCCCCGACGACGATGACATCAGCGGGACGTCCGCCCCCGTCGCTTGCGCCATCGACGACTGCATACTTCCCGGGAGCGTCAGCAGGCACGACCAGCACGGTTCCGTCGCAGACGCTACGAGCCACGTCAAGTGACCAATCCACGACCGGCCGTCCGGCGAGATCAGCGAACTGCTTCGCCGCGCCGAAACGCCTTCCACCCCCTGCAGCAACCACCACCGCCCAGACGCTCACGTCACCTCATCAGCCCGAAACCGCGCCCGAAACCGCAGGCCGCCCAGCGACGATCTCGGCTATCCGTCGTGAGGCTTCCCCTAGAGCAACGTCGGTCCGCGTACCACTCCAGCGTTCGCGCACTTCGATCGTGCCTTGCGCGAGACCCCGGCCGGCAATGACCACCACGGGGATCCCGAGGAGCTCTGAATCGGCGAACTTCACTCCCGCCGACGGCCCGACCCTGTCGTCGAAGAGCACCCGCAACCCGAGCTCCTGCAATTGAGCGGCTAGCGCCTCGGCGCGTTCGTAAGGCTCGTCACCTTTGCCCGTCACGACAAGGTGCACGTCCGCGGGCGCTACAGAAGGCGGCCAGCGAAGCCCCGAGCTGTCAGCGGTCTGCTCGGCGATCGCCGCGACGGCACGGGAGACCCCGATCCCGTAGGAACCCATCGTCACCGTCAACGGCCGACCGTCGGGACCCGTCACGTCCAGGCCGAACGCCCGCGCATATTTCCGTCCGAGCTGGAAGACATGCCCCAGCTCGATGCCTCTGGCGATGCGCAGAAGACCCCCGCAGCGGACACAACGGTCCCCGTCGCGGACCTCGACCGCTCCGATCTCCCCGTCGGGGCGGAAGTCGCGGCCGCGCACCACGTCGATAGCGTGACGGCCGGGTTCGTTGGCCCCGGTGACCCACGAGCTACCTTCTGTCACCAAAGGATCCACAAGGTAGCGAACGCCTAGCGCGGCGAGGAGTTGCGGCCCGATGTATCCACGGACCAGGCCCCGGACGGCTTCGAGGTCGGCCCCCTCGGCCGGGGCTACCTCGGTAGGTTCAAGTTGCGCTCCGAGGCGCTTCATGTCCACCTCTCGGTCGCCCGGCACGCCAACCACGAGCAGGCTCCACGAATCCGTACCCGGAGGTCGCGTCTTGACGACGACGTTCTTCAAAGTGTCCGCCGCGCTGAATGTCCGGTCGAAGCCCAACGATGCGAGGCGCTCGACGAGAGTCGAGATGGTCGGGGTGTCGGGGGTGTCGATGACGACGCTCGGCGGATGGTCGACGTCCGATGACATGACAACTGCCAGCTCGACCGCCTCGGCGTTCGCTGCGTAATCGCAGTTCGAACACGCCACGAACGTGTCCTCGCCGCCGTCCGCCGGCGCAATGAACTCCTCCGACGCAGAGCCCCCCATCGCGCCCGAGACAGCCGACACGATGCGGTAGTCGAGGCCGAGACGGCGGAATATGCGCTCGTAAGCGTCTCGGTGGGCTCGGTAGGAGCGCTCCAATCCGTCGTCGTCGACGTCGAAGGAGTACGAGTCCTTCATGAGGAACTCGCGTCCCCGCAGCACTCCCGCCCTAGGTCGGGCCTCGTCGCGGAACTTGGTTTGTATCTGGAAAAGTGACAGCGGAAAGTCCTTGTAGGAGGAGCACTCGCCTTTGACCATGAGGGTGAAGAGCTCCTCGTGGGTAGGGCCGAGCAGGTAATCCACACCTCGGCGGTCCTTCAACCTGAACAGAGCGTCCCCGTAGTCAGCCCACCTGCCGCTTCGCTCGAAGATCTCCCGCGGGATCATCGCCGGAAGCAGGACCTCCTGAGCACCTATGGACGTCATCTCCTCCCGGATAATGTCCTCGACGCGCCGAAGCACCGCGAGACCGAGGGGTAGCCACGAGTAGACACCTGGGCCGACCCGCCTTACGTAGCCGGCTCGCAGCAGGAGCTTGTGGCTGACCAGTTCGGCCTCGGCCGGGTCGTCACGTAGAGTTTGTACAAGCAGGGACGTCATCCGCATCAGCACGCCGCGACGCTACTTGAACTTGTGGTGCCGGCCTGCTGAGCGCCTAAGGGAGCGCCTCGTCGAGTTTCTTCTCCGCCTCGTTCTCGCTGACACCGATAGCGAACGTCAACTCCGATACGAGGATCTGGCGCGCGCGGCTCAACATCCGCTTCTCGCCCGCCGAGAGGCCCTTGTCCTTGTCACGGTTGGAGAGGTTCCGCACTACTTCGGCGACCTGGTAGATGTCGCCTGACTTGAGCTTCTCCACATGGTTCTTGTAGCGACGCGACCAGTTGGTAGGCATTCGAACATCCTTCTTGCGAAGGACAGCGAACACCTCCTCCACTTCTTCGTCGTTGATGACCTCCCGGAGGCCGACGTCGTCGGTGCTGTCGGCAGGGACCATCAGAGTCAGGTCCCCGTAAGCAAGTCTGAGTATCAGGTACTCGGTTGTCTTGCCGAACGCCTCACGAACTTCTCGGCGTTCCACGGTCGCCGCGCCGTGGTGCGGGTAGACGACCTTGTCTCCAACATCGAAAGTCATGCGTCTCCAGACGAGAAAGTCGTTCTCCGACTTCCAGGATACCAGCCGTGGGCAGGCGTGCCGCAGCGGGTATGACACGACGGCTCGGCGTCGGCCGGGCCGTTGAGGGTATCCTCGTTGCGACCATGACCGATCTGGAATTGCTCGGCAAATCTGAACTGTTCTCAGCTTTCGACGACTCGACCCTGCAGCGCATGCTCGGACACGTCGAAGCTGTGACGTGCAAGCGCAACGCTGTCATCTTCGGGGAGGGCGACGAGGCATCTGACCTCTACGTGGTCGACACCGGCAGAGTCGGGCTCGGTCGGCGCTCCCCTGACGGCAGAGAGTCTCTCATCGCGCTCACCGAGCGCGGAGACGTATTCGGCGAAATGCCTTTGTTCGACGACGGACCGCGCTCGACTTCGGCCAGGGCCCTCGAGCGATCCAAAGTCCTTCGCATCCCGTACGGGCCCGTCCGGTCGGCGTTCGATGACTCCCCGGTCCTTCTTTGGAACGTAGTGCATCTCCTGGTGCGCCGCCTCCGTGCGACGGACTCGGATCTAGCTGACGCCGTGCTTCTCGACGTGACCGGGCGAACAGCCAAGCGCCTCCTTGAGATGGCGGGTCCGAGCGACGAGTTCGCGCTTCCCATCACGCAGGAGGAGCTCGCGGGACTGGTCGGAGCGTCGCGCGAGCGCGTGAACAAGGCGATCGCCGCTTTCATCCGGCTCGGCTGGATCGAACAGGCAGACCGCCGTTACCGGATCATCTCGCGCGAGCGCCTCGAGCAGCGTGCCCGCTAAGGGCTAAGTGCAATGCAGCCGCCAGCGCCGCAAATTTAAGCACCGAGAACCCGAAGTCGAGGGGGCGGCGAAGTATGCCTCAGACCGGCGTTCAACGCTTCGCCCAGCGTGACTGCCGGCTGCATCGCAATTCCCTGCACCCGCTCGGTCCCGCGCGGCACCGTGGCACGGGCGAATCCGTGCCTCGCAGCCTCAACCAGGCGCGTCGACATGTTCGCCACGCTGCGAAGCTCGCCGCCCAAGCCGATCTCTCCAATGACAACGAGGCCTTGGTCGACTACGCGCGTGGTGCTCGCCGAGGTTACGGCCATCGCTACCGCCAGATCGGCACCCGGGTCGTCGAGTCGCACTCCTCCCACAGCGGACACGTACACGTCGTCGTTGCCGAGGCTGAGACCGACCCTCGCTTCTAGAACCGCTAGCACCTGCGCCAGCCGCCCTTGGTCGTAGCCTGAAGCGGACCTGCGCGCTGAACCGCCGAAGTTGCGCGCGACAAGAGCTTGGACCTCTACGAGCATCGGCCTCTGGCCTTCCATCGACGCGAAGATCGCGGAACCGGGCAGCCCCGGTTGGCGATCGGCTAGGACCATCCGGGCAGGATCTCGCACTTCGGCGAGGCCCGAAGCGGTCATCTCCCACATCGCCATCTCGCCTACCGCTCCGAAGCGGTGCTTGACGGCGCGCAGGATCCTGAAGCTCTGGTGGCGGTCGCCTTCGAAGGAGAGCACCGTGTCGACAAGGTGCTCGAGGATCCTCGGGCCTGCGATCGACCCGTCCTTGGTGACGTGGCCGATCAGCACCAACGCAGAGCCGGACGAGCGTGCCGCGTCAGCGAGAAGCTGGGACGCTGCGCGAACCTGCGCGACAGAGCCGGCGGCCGAAGCAACGTCGGACACCGAAACGGTCTGGACCGAGTCGACGACCGTCACCCCCGGACGCATCTCGCAAACAGTGCTGGCTACCGACTCGACGTCGGACGCGGAGGTGATCCACATGCCTTCCTCGAGCAGTCCAAGGCGGATTGCGCGGCGGTGCACCTGCTCGGGTGCCTCCTCGGCGCAGACGAGAAGGCTCGTGATGCCCTTCCTAGCGCACGCAGCGAGCATCTGTAGGACCAACGTCGACTTGCCGATTCCAGGCTCGCCGGCCAGAAGAGTGACCGACGACGGGATGATCCCGCCGCCCAACACCCGGTCCAGCTCGCCGAGACCTGTCGGCACGGGCTGGGCAGCGGTGCTCGCAAGTGCGACAAGCTTGACCGGGTCGGAACCCACCCGCCCGGAGCGGGCGCCTGAAGCAAGCCGCCGACCCGGTGGGGGCAGGCTGCGCGCCTCTTCTACAAGGCTGTTCCACGACTGGCATTGCGGGCAGCGCCCCACCCATCGGGGCGCCACCGCGTCGCAACTGCTACACCGAAACTGGCTGGACGGCACGACCATGCCGCCAAGCTACGACCCGGGTGTGACCGCCTAGTCGCTGCTGCCAGCTCCCGCCATCTCGACGGGCGGCGGCACGATCGGGTCGACCGGTCGGAAGACGAGGGCCGGTTCGCCGGTCTCCTCGTCGGTGCCGACTTCCACGAGGATCGTCTCGCCGGGGCGGAACTCCTTCCAGAGGATCCGCTCTGAGAGAGGGTCCTCCACTAGGCGCTGCAACGCACGTCGCAACGGTCTCGCCCCGAGAGTCGAGTCGTATCCCCGGTCCACCACGAAGTATTTGGCTTCCTGGGTCAGCTCCAAGTTGAGGCCTTGGGCTTCAACCGATGCCTGCAGCCTCGTGATCATCAAGTCGATGATCTCGGTCACCTCGTCCTTGGTCAGCTCGTGGAAGACGATCACGTCGTCGATACGGTTCAAGAATTCGGGGCGGAAATGAGCTTTGAGGGCGTCGTGCACCTTGAGCTTCATCTTCTCGTAGGTCACGGCCTCGCTGGTCTTGGCGAACCCGACCGACACTTTGCGAAGGTCGGCGGTGCCGAGGTTCGAGGTCATGATGATCACGGTGTTCTTGAAGTCGACTGTCCTTCCCTGTGCGTCGGTGAGACGGCCGTCCTCGAGGATTTGGAGCAGCGAGTTGAAGACGTCGGGATGCGCCTTCTCGATCTCGTCGAAGAGCACCACGGAGAACGGCTTGCGACGTACGGCCTCGGTGAGCTGGCCGCCCTCCTCGTAGCCGACGTAGCCCGGAGGCGATCCGACGAGACGGCTCACGGTGTGCTTCTCCATGTACTCGGACATGTCGAGCTGGATCAGGGAGTCCTCGTCGCCGAAAAGGAACTCGGCGAGAGTCTTCGCGGTCTCGGTCTTGCCCACGCCTGACGGCCCGAGGAAGATGAACGAGCCGCTCGGTCGCTTCGGGTCCTTAAGACCGGCGCGCGTGCGGCGGATCGCCTTGGAGACGGCCTTGATGGCGTCGCTTTGGCCGATTACCCGCTTGTGGAGCTCGTCTTCCATCCGTAGGAGCTTCGCCGTCTCCGCCTCCGTGAGCTTGTAGACGGGGATCCCTGTCCAGTTCGCGAGGACCTCGGCTATAACTTCCTCGTCGACGACGTCGAAGAGGTCGACACCCTCCGCGCGCCACTCCTGCTCCTTGGCCGCCTTGCGCTGGAGCATCTCCTCCTCGCGCTCGCGCAGCTTCTTGGCCTGATCGAAATTCTGCTTCTCGATCGCCACTTCCTTCTCACGTCGCACCCTCGCGATCTCGTCTTCGATCGCCTTGTAGTCGGCCGGTGTAGCCATCCGGCGGATACGCAGGCGGCTGCCAGCCTCGTCGATCAGGTCGATCGCCTTGTCGGGGAGAAAACGGTCCGCTATGTATCGGTCAGCGAGGTTCGCAGCTGCGACAACCGCCTGGTCGGTGATAGTCACACCATGGTGGGCCTCGTAGCGGTCGCGCAGACCTTTGAGAATCTCGATCGTGTGAGGCAGCGAAGGCTGGTCGACCTTGATCGGCTGGAAGCGCCGTTCGAGCGCTGCGTCCTTTTCGAGGTGCTTACGGTACTCGTCGAGGGTGGTCGCGCCGATGGTCTGCAGCTCGCCACGGGCAAGCATCGGCTTGAGGATCGACGCGGCGTCGATCGCCCCTTCCGCCGCTCCGGCCCCTACAAGGGTGTGCAGCTCGTCGATGAAGAGAATGATGTCGCCGCGGGTGCGGATCTCCTTTAAGACCTTCTTCAGGCGCTCCTCGAAGTCCCCTCGATAACGTGACCCAGCTACCAATGCGCCCAAGTCGAGGGTGTAGAGCTGCTTGCCCTTGATGGTCTCGGGCACCTCGCCGGAGACGATCTTCTGGGAGAGTCCCTCCACGATGGCCGTCTTGCCGACGCCGGGCTCACCGATCAGCACTGGGTTGTTCTTCGTGCGCCGCGACAGCACCTGCATGACACGCTCGATCTCGCGCTCCCTGCCGATGACCGGATCGAGTTTACGCTCGCGGGCAAGCTGGGTGAGGTTACGGCCGAACTGGTCGAGGACAGGAGAGCTCGTGGGGGCGTCCTGGCCGGTTGATGGGCCCACGCCCGCTGTGGCGGCTTCCTTGCCCCCGGGAGCCTGGTAGCCCGATAGAAGCTGGATCACCTGCTGGCGCACACGCCCGAGGTCGGCACCGAGGCTGACTAGGACCTGCACGGCCACACCTTCGCCCTCGCGTACCAAGCCGAGGAGCATGTGCTCCGTTCCGATGTAGTTGTGGCCCAGTTGCAGAGCCTCGCGCAGCGACAGCTCCAGCACCTTTTTGGCCCTAGGGGTGAACGGCGGGGATCCCGTGGTAGACGATCCAGCTGGGCCGATCGTCTCCTCGACCTTCTCGCGGACAGCTTCAAGGCTGACGCCGAGGGATTCCAGCGCCTTGGCAGCTACCCCCTCGCCCTCGTGGATCAGCCCGAGAAGTATGTGCTCGGTTCCAATGAAATTATGATTGAGGAGTCGCGCCTCCTCCTGGGCCAAGACCAGGACTCTACGGGCTCTGTCAGTAAAACGTTCGAACATTCCGGTCCTCCGTTTGCTTAGTCTACCCGGACCCTGGCGAGTTAGTTCGTTCGGCGGCCACCTCTCTCACGATGTCCTGCGAGATACATCGGAAGGTTCCGGGTTCCTGTTTAGCTCGGGCGTAGCGTACCCTCGTAGCAGATGAACGCCGCAGAGACCCTCCGCCTTCCCGGAATCGAGTCCGCACTGGACAAGGTCGAGGTGTCCCTTGCCAAGGCGACCTCCGGTGAAGACCCGTTTTTGGCGGAGGTCGCTTCCCATCTCGTCAACGCGGGGGGCAAACGGCTGCGTCCAGCCCTCGTGCTCGCGGCGGCCCAGGCCTGCGGCTCGAGGCTCGATCCCCCCGATGATGTCGTCGAAGGTGCCGTGGCGGTCGAGCTTGTGCACCTCGGCTCCCTCTACCACGACGACGTGATGGACGAGGCGACTTCTCGGCGGGGGGTGATGAGCGCGAACGCCAAGTGGGGGAACCTGGTGGCGATCCTCGCCGGCGACTTCCTGCTTGCGCGGGCGTCGGAGATCGCTGCGTCCCTCGGGACGGAAATCGCTGCTCTGCTGGCTCGTACCATCGGGAAACTGTGCGAGGGCGAGGTCGGCCAGATGCGCTTCGCCTACGACGTGACCCGAAGCGAGGAGTCCTACGTGGCGTCCATCGCCGGCAAGACTGCCTCACTCATGGCCACCGCTGCCCGTGTCGGCGGGGTCACTTTCGGTGCTTCACCGCTCGAGGTGGAGGCCTTGACCGACTACGGGTACGCGCTCGGGATGACATTTCAGATATGGGACGACGTCAAAGATCTCATCTCGACCGACGACGACCTCGGTAAACCCGCCGGGCACGACATGGTCGAAGGCACCTACACCCTCCCGGTGCTTCGGGCTCTGGCGATACCGGGCGTCGGCGACGACCTGAGGGCGATCCTGGGGACACGGCTCGACACCGTTTCGCGCGACAAGGCCCGCGAACTGGTCCTGTCCACGACCGCGATCGACTCCTCGATCGCCACCGCTCGCCATTGGGCAGGCAGCGCCGAGGCCGCGCTTGAACCACT
>JAJZDJ010000121.1 GCA_021828685.1 Actinomycetes bacterium
AGCCCGCCGTGCAGGTTTCGCGCACCACGACCTCGCTGAGGCGCAACGGTGGCGCTAGTATCTTGGAGAAGCGATCCCAGATCCATTTGGCGAGGTTCTCGCTGGTGGGGTTGTCGAGGCCGTCCACGTCGTTTAGATAGCGGTGGTCGAGTTGGTCGAGGAGTGGGGCAAACGCCGTCTTTAAGTCCGCGAAGTCGACGACCCAGCCGAGCACCGGGTCGACGGGTCCGGCGACGCGAAGTTCCGCGCGAAACGAGTGGCCGTGCAGACGCCCGCATTTGTGGCCTTCGGGCACCGCCGGGAGTGTGTGCGCCGCCTCGAAAGTGAACTCTTTGAAGATCTCTGCGTGTTCGCTCACGGGATCCCCAGAAGCTTGTGGGTCTGCAAGCTGAGCCGCCACGCAGGGTGGTCAAGGCAGTAGCGAACGGCCGCGGCAGTGTTGTCTTCTAGGTCGGGACCGTCCATCGGCTGCAGGTAACGGTGTGGAAAATCAAACGCCAGCAGGCTTTCAGGGTCGAGGCCGTCCTGGGGGTAGACGACTTTCAGCTCGTCGCCTGCGTCTGCGACCGTCGGTGCCCCGGCCTTCGGGCTGACGCAAACCCAGTCGACGCCTGACGGCACGACTTTGGTGCCGTTTGTTTCGATCGCAATCTCGAATCCTCGATCGTGGAAAGCGTCGATGAGCGGCTCGTCGAGCTGAAGCAGCGGCTCGCCGCCGGTGCAGACGACGTAAGGCAAGCCCAGACGCGGACGGGGGGCATCCGAGGTCGGGACCGCGCAGCGATCCGCGGGCCACATGGCGGCTACCGCGCCTGCCAGGGACGCCGCATCGGCGAAGCGGCCTCCACCCGGCCCGTCGACGCCCACGAAGTCGGTGTCGCAGAAACTGCAGGTGGCGTTCTGCCTGTGGCGTTCCCGGCCGCTCCACAGGTTGCATCCCGAGAAACGGCAGAACACCGCCGGTCTGCCGGTGCGGGCGCCCTCACCTTGGAGGGTGTAGAAGATCTCCTTGACCCGGTACATGTCAGGAGAGAAGAGGATCTGCCACGCCGGCGTCTTCGAAGCCCTTCGCGCGAAGAAGGCACGCGTCGCAGGCCTGGCAGGGCCGGCCGGTGGGGTGAGGGTCGTAGCAGGAGCTCGTCAAAGCGTAGTCAACCCCGAGCTCGCCTCCGAGGGTGATGATCTCCGACTTGGTCATCGACAGGAGCGGCGCGTGGACCTTGATCGTCGCTTTGCCTTCGACGCCGAGCTTGGTCGCGAGATTCGCCATTTTCTCGAACGCCTCCAGATATTCGGGGCGGCAGTCGGGGTAGCCGCTGTAGTCGACGGCGTTGACCCCGATGAAGATGTCCGACGCGCCGAGCGTCTCAGCCCACGCAAGCGCGAAGGCGAGGAACACGGTGTTGCGCGCCGGTACGTAGGTTACGGGGATCGCCTCGTCCATCCGGTCAATCTCACGTCCTTTGGGGACCTCTACGTCGGCGGTGAGAGCGGACCCACCGAAGCGGCGCAGATCGATCCGGCTCACGACGTGGTCGGCGACCCCCATCGCGAAGGCGACTTTATGGGCCGCGTCGAGCTCCACAAGGTGGCGTTGGCCGTAGTCGAAGCTGAGCGCGTAACACTCGTAGCCGTCAGCCCTCGCTACCGCGAGAACCGTCGTCGAGTCGAGACCGCCGCTCACGAGGACCACCGCCTTGCGAAGCGCACCGTCCTCCGAGCCCGTCGCAGACGGGGGGCGGGCGCTTGTCGAAGGCTCGTTCATTCCCCCGAAGCTACCAAGTCGGCGCTGAACGCCGACCACGTCGTCGCGGGAATCCGCGCCGGGACGCCTGGATGCCTAAGCTCGCCGGTTGTGGCCGAACTAGAAGTCAAAGGCAGCGACCTGGTGCTGCACATGCCGTTCCAGCAGAAGTTCCTCGGATTCCACCGCGACATCACCGTGCCGTTGAGTGCTGTCCGCCAGGTCAGGCCGGTCGACGACCCTTGGATGACCTTGCGCGGCCGGCGGATGGCCGGAACCGCGCTGCGCGGCGTGGCAGCGATCGGCACCTGGACCCACGGGGACCACCAGTACGACTTCTGCGTGCTGCGCCGCCAGCGGGCCGCTGTGCTCGTAGAGGTCAACGCCGGTCGATTCCGCCGGTTCCTGGTCGGGGTCCGAGACGACATCGACGCCGCGGCTGAAGCGGCCCGTATCGCTGACGCGGCTGGGATCGCCCGAGGCTGACGGTCAGGTCTGCAGGTCGAGCAGCGAAGCGGCGAGCCATTCCAGCTCGTCGGGCCATCCCGCTCCCCCGTCTAATCGCTCGGGGGACGCAGCGGGTCGCACCACGAACTTCGACAAGCCCTGCTCGACCAGGCCGCCGACAAGCTCGCGGAGGGCGGACGAACCTACAGGCACGACCTCCCGGGTCACCGCGGCGCCTGCCGGCTTTCGCACGATCAGAGGAGCGGTCCGGCGCGCCCGGTCCAGGTCGGATTCGTGTCTCGCGTACGCGATCGAAAGACCGAAGTGCTCTACGTCGATGCACCTTCCGGCCGACGCCGCCTCGTCGAGGATCGCCTTTCTTATCACGCCGGCCTCCTGCGGGGACACCCGTGCGCCGAGCCAGCCGTCGGCCACCCGACCCGCTCGGCGTATGGCTGCCGGACTGGAACCTCCCAGCCAGATCTCCAGCGGATCCTGAACCGGCCTGACCGCCAGGCGGGCGATAACACCGTCACCCACGTCGACACCGTCACCCGCCCACCAGGATCGAAGCTCGGGGATCATGTCCTCGATCGCGTCGCCGCGCCGGAGTCCGTTCGTGGCAAGCGCCTGGCGTTCACCCGGCTGGTCGAGCCCTGGGACGAGCGTCACGAGGAGGCGCCCACCGCTGAGGCGGTCGAGCTGCGCCAGACGGTTCGCGACGACGAAGCGGGTCGAGCCGAAAGGGATCACGTTGAGCCCGAGATGCATCCGCGACGTTCGCGCGGCCGCGAAGGCGACGCCGAGCACCGGATCGGTGTTCGCGAGCATCGGCACGTCCGACAGCCACACCGTGTCGAAACCTCGCAGCTCAGCCTCCGAAACGACGTCACCCAGCCGTCCGGGGTCGGGGGTCCCGGCGCCCACCGAGACCGCGAAGCGGACCTTCAAGCGACTACCGACTGATGTAGTACCCAGGGCACGGATCGCATCAGCGAAGCTCGCATCAGCGCAGCTCCCGAAGGCCAGCCATGATCTGCGAGGCGACACCTTTGTCGTCGTAGGGCATGTAGAGGCTGATCCGGTCGACGACGTCTCCGAAACGCTCGTGGAGGAGCGCAGGGATATCCCCCGGATCGCCGCGCACCGCGAACGCTTCGAGAATGTCGTCGCTGATCAGGCGGCCCATCTCCTCCCACTCCCCTCGCTTCGACAGCGCTGTCAGGTCAGGCTGGAGGTCCCCCCAGCCGTGCAGTTCGAGCACCGAGCGGTAGGCGGGGGTCGAGGCGTAGAACGCGATCTGCCTGCGTGTGCCCGCCTCCGCTGCTGCTACAGCCTCGGCGTCGCTTCCCGTGACGACGAAAGCCGGATACGACAACTCGAAGTCGTCGAGGCTCTTCCCCGACGACTCGAGGACACCTTCAAGCGCGGGCAGAGTGACCTCCCGCAGGTAACGCTCAGTGGTGAAACCATGCACCAGAAGGCCGTCGGCGACTTCGGCGGCAACTTTGGTCATCTCGGTGCCGACCGCTGCGAGGAACACCTTCGGAGCCCCGAACTTAGACGGTCCCGGGTTGAAGAAAGGTGTCATGAGGGTGTGCGTGTAGAACTCGCCCCGGAAATCGAGCTTCGTGTCGTTCTGCCAGCAGTCCCAGATTGCCCGCATCGCGAGGATGAACTCGCGCATGCGGCGCGCTGGGTGCGACCAGGGCATCGAGTACCGCCGCTCGATGTGAGGTTTGATCTGCGAGCCGAGGCCCAGTATGAGACGACCACCGGAGTAGTCGTTTAGGTCCCAACCCTGGTTGGCCAAAGTCATCGGGCTACGACCGAAAGCGACGACGATGGCCGTGCCGAGAGTTATCCGCTCTGTGTGCTCGGCGGCAAGCAGGAGGCCGTAAAGCGGATCGTGCCCGGTCTCGGCGGACCAGATGCCGTCGTAGCCGGCCTCCTCCGCTTTGCGGGCCGCCTGGCCCGCACCTTTGAGGTCACTACCGATTCCGCCGTCCACGAGCATGACACAACTCTAACGCCTCGATCGCTCCGGTATCCGGGGGCGCTCAGTCAACGAAGCGGATGCCGGGCGTTGCGACTTCGCTGCCGTCGGAGCGGATCATGTAGGCGTCGACCCCGTCGAGTCCCGAGATCTGCTCCCATGCGAGATCGCCTCCTACCGCAAGGGCGGTGGCGAGCGCGTCGGCTATCGCAAGTCGAGGACCGGTTACGGTCGCCGACGCAACGGCCTCGACAGGAGATCCGCTTCGGGGATCGACGAGGTGCGCCCCACGTTCGTAGCTCCCCGACGTTGCTACCGCCGAGTCGACTGCCAGCACGCACGCAAGCGCTTCACGCTTCCACGGATGTTGGATCCCGACAGACCAAAAACCGTCCTCCTCGGGGAGCCCAGCTACTGCGATGTCGCCGCCGCCGTTGACTAGGGCCGCCTCGACGCCCGCCCCGGTCAGCACGTCAAGTGCCAGCTCGATCGCCCATCCTTTGACCAGGCCAGTGGGGTCGACTCCTCCTGGCATTGCCCAGGGATCGAACCAGCCACCTGAGCGCTCCCGGGCGTGCTCGCATAGCTCGAGCACCGTCGACACCTCAACCGGGGCTTCTGTCATCGATATCTCGCCGCGCCGGAGACGGCTGATCGGGCTTGCCGGTTTCCAGGTGCTGAACACGTCGTCGGCGCTGTGAAGAACAGCACAGGCAGTCCTGACCGCGTCGAGCAACGACTCCCTCGAGATGGCGTATTTGAACACTCTAAAGGATACGACTGTGCCCATCACCTCCTCGTCGTGCGAGAAGAGCACCGAGTCGCGCGCGGCCGGGCTCACCGCCGACTGGGGTCACGCGACGGAGAGGTCACGGAAAATGCAGCTTGGTCAGCGCCGACTGGACTGACTGCGCGTAAGCGTCACTGGTGTAAGTGGCACCAGAAATGCCATATACCTTGAGGCTCTGAGCTTTGAGAATCTCACCTCGCAACGTCGGTATCACCTGGTTCGCGATTTGCTGCGAATAGCTCTCCGCTGTCTGGAGACTGGCGACGGATATGTCGGTGATCTTGGAACCGGTGACGGTCACCTTGACAGAGATGACGCCGTATCCGTACTGCGCCGCTGCGCCGATAGCGCTGACCGGCCCGGAGGACCCCGTCGAGGCAGCCTTGGGTGTCGTCGTCGACGTCGCCGGCGAGGCCGCCCCAGACGACGAGCCCCCGGAAGTCGACTTTCCGCTGGCGGTGCTCTTCGAAGACGAGCCTTTCGTGCCGCCGCCGGTCGCCGTCTTGTTCGACGACGCCGGAGGCGCAGAGGACGCAGAAGGCGCTGAGGTAGAACCGAGCGCCCCGGCGAGCGAACCGGACGTCGTGTTCGAATGGAAGGTCAGGACCCCGGCTAGGCCGGCGACTGTCGCCCCGATGACGGCAGGATAACGCTTCATCTGCTTTGCTCCCATGCCTCTAGGACCGCTAACACACCTTTAGGACCGGTCACCAACTGAAGATCTCCCGGTGCAGCGAGCCGTCCGGTACCCCGAGAATCCGGCCGGCCTCGACGACGTCCTCGACGAGGCCAGGGGGACCAAACACATACAGGTCGCGCTTGGCGAGGTCCGGGATCAGTCTGCGCAGTTCCCGGCCCATTCGCGACGTGTCGGATCGTGCCCCGATCATCTCGTGGAGTGTCCCCTTGCGGCGTCGGACGAGCTCTGCCACCTCGTCGCGAAACACGACCTGATCCGCGCTCGTCGCTCGAAGCACTACAACCGGGTTGGCGTCGCGGGGCAGGTCTTCGAGCAGGCAGCGGGTGGCGGTGACACCGATCCCTCCGGCGACGATGGCCACCTTAGCTCGCCTGCGGGCGTCGGCCGTTATGGCGCCGTACGGTCCCTCGACTGCGACCTTCGTGCCCGGCGTGAGCGATGCGAGCGCAGACGAATGGTCACCTATAGCTTTGACGGTGAGGCGCATGTACGGGGGCCTCGGCATAGCCGAAAGCGAGTAGGGGTGGGCGTGCCACCAAAGGTCCCTCGTGAGGAACCTCCAGGTGAAGAACTGGCCACCCGAAAAGGCGAGCCGGTCAAGGTGGTGTCCCGAGACGACGATGGATGTGACGCCGGGCGCCTCCGGGCGAACTTCGACGACCTCCAGGCGGTAACGCAAACTCCGCACGACCGGAAGCCCGAAGCGGAAGACCAGGACGGTTCCGGCCGTCGCAGCCCACACGACGCTCCAGATGATCTGAGTGAGCGGATGGCCGACGAACGCCGGACCGAGGATCAGCACGTGGGCGAATGACAAGGCGAGTGCCAGGTACATGTACAGGTGCAGCACCCACCACGTTTCTCTCCGCATCCGCATCCGGATGGCCCGAATCGACGCGATGCCGATGGCGACCATCAATCCGAGGGCAACTGTTGCAGCGAGAATGTCGGGGTATGAGCTGATCAGCTTGCCGACCTCGGCCCACGCGCCCTGGTGGGCGGCCTGGGCGTAGCCGACAGTAATGAACACCGCGTGAGCAAAGATTAGGCTGAGCGGCCACGGCGACAGCCATCGATGGACCCGCAGCATCCCGTCCTGGCCGATGATCCGCTCGAGGAACGGTATCCGGGCGACGATAAGCACCATGACCAGGGCGAGGTACATGCCCGCGAGGCCCGTCAGGCTTCCTATGAACGTGACCCCGCCTCCGGGCAGTGAAAGCTCGCTGCTCGTCTCGGTGGCAACCCCGAGCGCGATCACGGCGACCAGTCCCGCCGCGGCGACAGCGGCAGCAGCGCGCCCGAACTCCGGCCGGGCGATGGGCGCTCTCGGCCCGCTCTTTCGGCCGCCCTTCGACCTACCGGCCGTCTCGGCGTTCGGGTCGAACAGCCCGGCAAGCTTGACGGGCCTGGGTGTGATGGTGCTCATCGGCTCACAACATATTGGCGGGCAAGCTTAATGCGCGATGAAAACGTTGTCGTAGCTACCGGCGTCTTTCAGGACAGAACACGCCTGGCGACAGCGAACGCGGCGTTGGCAGCCGGAACGCCGGCGTATATCGCCGTTTGGAGGAGGACCTCGGAGATCTCGTCGTCGGACAGGCCGTTTCGCCGTGCAGCGACGAGATGCAGTTCGAGCTCGTCGGTGCGACCAAGCGCCGCCAGGATCGCAACAGTGATGAACGAGCGGGTTCGACGGTCGATTCCTGGGCGCGTCCAGACATCACCCCACGCGTAGCGGGTGATGAATTCGGAAAAAGGTTCGCTGATCGCCGTAACAGCGCTCTCAGCTCGATCGACGTAGGCATCGCCGAGCACCTCCCTCCTGGTGCGCCGGCCGCGCTCCACGACGCTCCCGGCAATATGCTCGACGACCGCCGAAGTAAACCTCTCCGGCTGTTCGATGTTCACGAGATGCGCCGCCGGGCTGATCACCTGCAGCGACGATCCAGGGATCGCTTGGGCAAGCTCGGCCGCGTCGCCAATCGACACAGACGGGTCGCTTCCCCCTGCCAGCACGAGGGTCGGCGCTTCGATCGCCGCGAGGCGCTTGCGGAGATCCACGTCGCGAAGCGCTGCGCAGCAGCCCGCGTAGCCAGCGGGGTCGGACGCCTCGAGCATCGTGGTAAGCGTGGAGCGCAGTTCGGGGCGGCCGGCAACGAAAGCTTCGGTGAACCATCGCCCGACGAGAGTGTCGAGCAAGGCTACGGTGCCGTCACGCCGTACCAGGTCCGCCCTGTCGGTCCACGCCTGGCCGGGAGGCCAGTACGCTTTGCTGGCAGCGACCACCAGACGCTCGACGCGACCGGGATGGCTCGCCGCCAACCACATGGCGACCGTGCCTCCAAGAGAAAGACCCACGACGTTCGCTCGGGTCGCTCCTACAGAGTCCATCACCTCCAAAAGGTCGGCGCCGAGGTCGTCGATACGGTAGGAGCCTGGCGGAGCGAAGCTGCCCCCGTGGCCTCGGTGCTCGTAGCGAACCACCCGGAAACGAGAACGCAGGACCGACATCTGCGGCTCCCACATCTCCGACGAACTGCCGAGCGAGTTCGAAAGTACAAGCCAAGGAGCGCCTACCGGCCCGTCGACGCGAACCTTCATATCTTCAGCCATTCGGTCCTCCCGTTTGTCCAGGTTGTCATCCGCTGCGGCGTATACGTGCGTGGTAAGTCTCGATCGCCCGGTCCACCCAAACGTCTGTCGCGCCCAGGTAACCGCCGGCATCAAAGAGCGCTTCCAGTTCGCCACGGTTGCAGACACCCGCGATGCCAGAATCTGCGAGCAGTGCGTCCACCATTTCCGATGAACCGGCGGAATCTGAGCGTGCTACCGCGCTAGCGACCGCCCGCTTCGACTCGGCGCGACCGAGGAGGGGTGCCAGGTGCAGAGCGACCCGCTCCGACAGCAACGCTCCCGCACGCGAGGAGAAGTTCGCCGCCATCATGCTCACGTCCACTTCCAGACCGGCGACGGTCTCGGCGGTACGCGACACAGCGCCGCCAGCCAGGGCGAGGATGTCGCCGAGGGTCTGCCACTCCACCGGCCATGAGACAAGGTGGCGCTCGTGTTCGCCTGTCAGCGATTCGAGCATCCCTCCAGCGAGCACGGCGCAGCGCCTGGCTGCCGCTCCGACGGCCGCCGCGCCGACCGGGTTGCGCTTGTGGGGAAGCGTCGAGGACCCGCCCCGACCGCTTCCGCCCGGCTCGAAGGCCTCGGCTACCTCCGCTTGCATGAGTAGAGCAATGTCCCCTGATATCTTCGCCGACGTGCCGGCCACCACGGCAAGCGCGTTCGAGACTGAGACGATGGGGCCGCGGGCACCGTGCCAGGGCATGATCGGTGCTCGAAGCCCGAGCGCCCCGGCGTAGGCCGCGACGACGGCGGGGCCGTTCGAGCCGAGGGATGCCAGCGTCCCGACCGCACCACCGAGCTGTGCCGGGAGGCTGTCCAACGCCGAGTCGAGGGTGTCGGCGCTGTCGATGACGGAAAGCAACCAGCCCGCCGCCTTCAGCCCGAACGTCGTCGGCAGAGCGGGCTGAAGGAGCGTCCTGGCTGTCATGATGCTGCCCCGGTGAGTTTCGGCGAGAGCAGCGCAGGCTCCTGACAGGCGCTCCAAGTCGCCGAGGATGACCCGGCCGGCTCTCTTTGCCACAAGCACGGCGGCGGTGTCGAGGATGTCCTGGCTCGTGGCACCCCAGTGCACCCAGTCACGGCCGGCGTCGCCGACGAGAGCGGTCA
>JAJZDJ010000122.1 GCA_021828685.1 Actinomycetes bacterium
TCCTCTGATCCCTCCGCCGTGCTCGTCTGCTCGGACTGGGCGCAGATCGGCGAGGACGGAGGCCGCAACGACGACCGCTTCGACCCGGCGATGGGCTGGATCTACGACGACGTTGCCGTCGACCTGATGTGCCGTCTATACATGGCGGGCCGTTTCGTCCACATACCGCAATGTCTCTACCTGCAGCGCGTCCATGCGGACAACACCCAGAAGCGGCCGCGCACCAACGCATCGATCCAGACCGGCACGGTCGCGCTCTACCAGCGCTACATATACGACCTGGCGTCGGCGTGGGCCAGCCGGGAGGACCTGGCGGAGATCACCTTGGTAGTCGACGCGATGCCGGCGCTGTGCACCCTCCCCGGCGGCATCGCCGGTCGCGAACCGCGTGGGACCGTAGTGGTGATCGACCCGGAGCGACCCCGCATCGGGCTCGCGGACGGGTCGGTCGGGGCGATCCACGCGCCCGACGTGTGCCAGCACGTCATCGAGCGGGGCGGGTTGTTCAACGAGTGCTACCGGGTCCTTGCGCACGGTGGCCTGCTCTTTACCGACACGCCGAGCACCGACGGCCGCGGCGCATTCCAAGATCCGAGGCACCGCAGCTTCTGGAACGAGAACAGCTTCTGGTACGTGAGCCAGGCGGCGCTCGCCCCTGCAGTCGCCGGCCTCGAAGCGCGTTTTCAAGTGAGCCACCTGCGCACCTGGTACCCGACTCCGTTCCACGAGCAGACCGCTATCGCCTATGTACAGGCGAACCTGCTCGCGCTCAAAGACGGACCCCGCCAGGGTGGCCCGATGTTGTGGTAGCGCCTCTTTGGTCGTCGGTCGTGGTCACTAGCCGAACTCCGCCGAAGCCTCGAACGAGCATCCCGAACTCGTGGCGGAGCCGAACCAGGTGCCGTTGAGGTACGTCCTGTTCGAGTTGTAAGCGTTGAACGTGCCTCGGCCGGCGTAGACGTCTGGCGGGGATATGGGCAGCGAGGTGTTCTGGGACAATCTCGCCCCGAAACTGGTAGCAGTCAAGGTGGCTAACGATGAGCTTGAGCTAGTGGTGTAGCTGTCGGCGATAACCATCCCGCCCCCGCTGTAGGTCGACTCGACCGTGACCTCGAAGCCGGCTGTAGTACAGGACACGTTTATGCTGATGTCGTTTTCGAAAATGTAGTTATTCAAGGTGGAGCCGGCGGTGACTGTGACGCCAGCCGGGGTGACGACATTGGCGGGGCCGACGGCACCTTGCGGTCCTTGGGGTCCCTCTGGCCCTTGTGGTCCTTGGGGTCCCTCTGGCCCTTGCGCTTGTTGTGAGGGCAGAAGGGCCCAGTGGCCGCCCCCACCAGCCACGTCAGTTGATGGGTCGACGCCGGTACTAGAGCTCAAGGCGATGTAGCTGTTGCCGTTTTCCGATACGGCTTCTCCCGCCGTATAGTTACGCCCCGAAATCCAAGAACCTGTGTACGCGGCGATCGGTCCTTGTATTCCCTGCGGTCCTTGTTGCCCTTGGCTGCCCTGCGGACCTTGAGCTCCTTGTTGCCCTTGGCTGCCCTGCGGACCTTGAGCTCCTTGTAGCCCCTGACTGCCTTGTACACCTTGCGGACCTTGGGCTCCCTGCGGACCGCCTGGGGTCCCCTGGGCGCCGGGCGAACCTTGCACACCTTGTGGCCCTTGCACACCTTGTGGCCCTTGGGCTCCTTGTGTGCCTGCGATGCCCTGATCACCGAATGGGCCTGGTGCTCCTTGGGGGCCCGTGGCGCCGGTGGCGCCCTGGGGACCGCCTGATAGGAAAGGCGTGGCCGCGCCCGCCACGACGGGTGAGCTGAGCGGGCTCGCCCCGTGACTTCCGTAGAAGCTTGCGTCGCCGAAGGAGAAGACTCCTCCGTCCGCTCCGATCAACCAGTACCCCTTACCGTCCGGCGTGGGCGTGATGCCAACGATCGGCGCGCTGAGATGTGTACCGACCAGGTCGCCGTAGCTTGGAACGCCATAGTTGAGGACCTGCCCGTTCGCGGTGACCAGCCAGTAACCCGAACCCGCCGGGTTCTGTGCGCGCCCCTGCGCCCGCGCCTGTATGAGGCTCGTCGTGCTCGTCGCGCCCGCGCCGCTGAGCAAGAACGCTGTTGCGGCGCTGGCGGCAAGCACCGAACCTTTGCGGCCAATCCAGCGCGCCCGTGTCGACCTTTTCATTACCGATCCCTCCTTGTCCGCCTACGATTTCAATCGGGGAATCTAGGTCGGAGGATTGAGGCGTGTCGAAGATTGCTGATCAGACATGCACCAGGGTAACTGTGACCGTAATTGCACGAGAAGCGCGCAATTACGGTCACAGTTATCGGCGGAGCGCACTTATCGGCGGCGGGAAGGCGGTCGGGGGGCGGAGCAGCAGGTCCAGCCCCGGAGGTCCAGCCCGTATTCACCGCCAGTCACAGGATCTCACCTGGCAGGCGGATCGGTGACCGGACGCGTCACATCCGCCGGGCACGGTCATCCCAGATGGCGCGTCGCTCCGGGAGCAGGGCAGTCTCGAGCGAAGCGGCCCAAAGCGAGCTGAGGACCGGCTGCGCAGACCACCGCCCGGCGAGACTCAACACCGAGCGGGCCCTCTCGTTGTCGCCGCCCTCGATAGCCAGCAGGGCCTTGGCGATCATCACCCGAGCCGAAGGTTCTCCTTCGGGCATACCGCCGGTCGAGTCGGGAAGATCGGCAAGCGATGTCGCTTCGAGCGTCTCGCGGTCAGCGGCGAGCATCAGGGCAAGGTTCGCGCATGTAGGTGACGTGGCCGCGGATTCGAGGCTCCTGATCGACTCGTCGACGTGACCGGACAGCAGGAGGTTCGTGCCGCGGATCATGTCGACCTGCGCAAGCCAGTCCCCTTGGAGGGACCCTGCCGGGATCGCAGCCAGCTCCGCGACCGCTGTCGGCGAGTCGCCTTTGAGTTGCGCTGTGATCGCTCTACCGATGCAAGCGAGGGCGAGTGCCTCCGCCTTCGCCGTTTCGGACCAGATCTCCTCGGCCCGCTCAAGAAGTACTCCGAGTCCTCGGATGTCGCCTGCCCGCCGGTAGACGGTACCCAGGTTGAAGATCACGCCCATCTCGGCGTCTAGATGACCGACCGAACGAAACGAATAGGTTGAGGATGACTTGGCGAGGCTGGCCCTGATTGGCGAAGCCGGCGCTGGTAGGTGAAGTCCGCGAATGATAGGCGAGTGTTGCGCCGTGAGCCGCGAGGACTTAGGATGACACCAAGGGCCAGAGGTCATACCAGGGAGGAAGATCATGCGGTCTACCTCGCAGGAAGGTCCTGATATAGCATGGACGCTATGTGGGGTGAGGTTGAGGTCGAACCGGAGGTTCGCGACTGGTTCCTCGCCCTCGACGAGGCCGACGCGGCCAGGGTGAGGTTCCACGTCGACCGCCTCGCCGAGCTTGGACCGCTTTTGGACGAGCCATATACCCGGCAGTTGGACGGCAAGCTGCGAGAGTTGCGCTTCTTTCTAGCCGGGAGGCCGACTCGGATCACCTATTGGATCGCTCCTGAGCGGCGGATCATCTTGTTGACCGTGATAGTGAAGACCCAACGTCAGGAGCCCCGTGAGGTCAAGCGGGCGGGACAAGCTATGAAACGATGCGAAGCCGAAGAGCACTCGACCATCGAGGAGGAATGACGATGATGGCAAAGCGAACAAGTTGGGACGACCTCAAAGCGCAGCAGCCGTTGACAGGCAAAGGGCGCGTCGCCTATGACGACGAGGCTCGGATCGCCGCGTTCCGTGCCATGGTGTTCCGGCTGCGCACCGAGGCGGGCCTCACCCAGGCCGAGCTGGCTGAGCGGATGGGCACAACCCAGTCGGCGATCGCCCGCATGGAAGGCGGAGGCACTCGCCCGACCTTGGAGACGCTCGAGAGGCTCGCTGCTGCTGTCGAGAGCGAGCTGGTGGTAGGCGTGGGCGAGAACCTGTCGGGCAACCGCAGTATCGCCAAGCTAGTGCGCGACGGCCATGCCGTCATCCGCCGGGCCAGCTGACAGTCACAGATTTGCCCTCATCGACCTCGGGACCGGTTGAGCCCGACCTCTGCAGCACGTGGCGCGGCGGTGTCGGCGCTGTTGCGCGCCTCATGGGCGTACCGCTTCACCTTGGTGAGGGTCCGGCCCCACGTGTGGACCGGGAGTCCTTCGACGTCGGCCATCCATTGGCTTGATCGAGGGTCAAGCTCCAACGTCCTATAAAACATTCTCACTTGCGTATCCACCCTTTCCCTAAGCAACGCTCGAGGTCGCGTTCGACTTTGCGGAGTGTTCCCGCCGGAATATCGCCAGCATGCACTGCTGTCGAGACTACGCGTTCGCTGTAGAAAAATTGCTCGGGTGGCGGTCGCTGCTCGCCAGCGGAGGAGGGCCGCCCTCCATGAGCCGGGATCGATGTCTACCCGCCCAATGAAGGGTTCTGTCCGAATGGTTCTGTCGGTACCGTCGATGGATCTAGCAGCCGGTAGCGACGGAGAGAACCCGGCAGACATCGTGGAGGCGTTCAGGGCCGAGCCGACAGATGCGCTCTACCATCCAGGACTTCGGTATAGAGGCCACGTTGTCCAAACTGAGTGCGCAGGACTCAGGCATCCCATCCGTTTCATCGAGAAGGACCTCGGTGGGAATTCCCCGTATGCGGCGGGTAGCCGGGACTGCGATCACGGTTGTTAGCACAGAGATAGTCGCCTGGCGGGTGATGACAAGATAGGGACGTCGCTTGTCGTTTGGTGACTCGGCCCACCACACCTCTCCACGGTTTACCACGGTTCGGCCTCGATGCTCGCTGCCGCCAAGGCGATCAAATCCAACGCAGGATCCTCTGCGGGATCACGTTCATAGCCTGCCACGATCGCCTCGTCTATTGCGGTGTCGGCGTCGGCGGCAAGGTAAGCCTCGATGGCACCGCGTATCAGCGCCGACCGTGATGGTACCATATAGCTAAAGTTGCGGCGTGCGGGTTCCTATGATCGTACGGTGGTCGTGAGCGTGCGTTGGACCGGACTCACATGACGACTGCGTTCGTGCTCGGGGGAGGAGGCCTGCTCGGCGCAGCCGAAGTGGGCATGCTCCAGGCGTTACTCGAGCGGGGGATCCGGCCGGATCTCGTCGTCGGCTGCAGCATCGGCGCGCTCAATGGAGTTGTCATCGCCGCTGACCCGACTGTCTCAGCGGTCGAACGTTTAGGCGAAACATGGCAGGAACTTCAGGCCAGAGACGTCTTTTCCGGCTCCGTCGTGAGACAAATCTCCAACGTGGTCAGCCACGGCACCTACCTTCACAGCAACGAGGCGCTGCGCCGCCTCATCGACCAAGCGGCACCGGACGCCCGGATAGAGGACCTCGCAGTCCACTTCGAGTGCGTCGCAGCTTCAATCGAAAATGCCCGGGCTCACTGGTTCAAAGACGGGCCTGTCGTAGACGCAGTGCTGGCGTCGTGCGCGGTGCCTGGACTGCTCCCCCCGGTCCGAGTCGGAGACGAGCACTTCATGGATGGCGGTCTCGTCAGATCGGTCCCTGTCGGCCGGGCGCTTGACCTTGGCGCCACCCGGGTGTTCGTGCTGCACGTCGGGCGTATCGAACGGCCTCTAGTGGCGCCACGCCGGCCCTGGGAGGTGGCCGTCGTAGCCTTCGAGATCGCCCGGCGCCACCAGTTCTCTGAGGATCTCTCCAGGGTCCCGGCAGGCGTGGAAGTCCACATCCTTCCGACGGGCAGGGAAGCGGCCGGGACACTGTCGACGCGATATGGCAATATCCGTGACATATCTGCGCGGATTGCTTCGGCGCGACAAGCTACTGCCGCCTACCTGCGCAGCGTCGTGGACCCATGACGTCGCTTCCCCGCCCTCTCCGCCGGGCTCTGCTTCCCGCTGTCGCGGTCGTCGAGGTGGTCTTAGCCGTGTGCTTCGCTGCACTCAGCGTAACCGGGCTGGTTGTGGCCCCATTCGACCGGCACCGTCGAATTCTGCGAGTCGGGGCATTCGCGTTCAGCTACCTAGCCGTCGAGCTGACCAGCCTGGCCGGCCTGCTTGCGTTGTGGACAGTCAAGAGATTTCACTCTGACGCCTGGTGGAAGGAGGTCAACACGCGTCTGCTCGGTTGGGCGCTCGGCGCAGTGATTGCAGCAGCCCGGCGCTGGTGTGGCTTCACGGTGACAATCGAGGATCGCCCCCATGCGACCCCACTCGACGACGACCGCCCCGTCCTGGTCTTGGCGCGTCACGGCGGTCCGGGTGATTCCTTCGTCTTGGTGTGGCTGCTCATCAATCGCTACAACCGTTGTCCGCGGGTGGTGCTGAAGGAGGTGTTGCGCTGGGAGCCTCTCATCGACGTGGCGCTCAGTCGGCTCGGCGCTTGCTTCCTGCCGAAGCAACCGCCGCCCGGCGAGGATCTGGCCGTCCGGTTATCTACTCTCGCCGCCGGCATGGACGGCCGTGATGCCCTGCTGATCTTCCCCGAAGGTGGAAACTGGACTCCTCGACGTCGTATCCGAGCGATAGCGCACCTGCGCGCCGAGCGACGGCATCGAGCCGCGGCCGCTGCTGTGCTCATGGTGCACGTCCTGCCCCCACGGCCCGCGGGGGTGCTGGCTTGCATCGACGCCCGGCCGGAGTTGGCGATTGTGGTCGTGGCCCATACGGGCTTGGATGAGCTTGTGACACCGGCTCTTGTGTGGAGGGCGATTCCGTTCGGCCGTCCGATGACGGTGCGGTGGTGGCCGGTAGCGGGCCCACCGCCAGACGACGAGGCCCGGATGCGTTGGCTGACTACAGAATGGTCGATCGTCGACGAGTGGATCGACTCCCGGCAGTCGCCGACTACGTCAGGCGGTCCTGCCGGTTGATCTCCGTGAGGGTCTCGATGTGCTCGTCGGGCGCCTCCTCGAAGGCGATCAGCTGGTTGTCGGCCTGGGGAATTGAGCGGAGGATCTCGTCGAGCTTGCGCTGGATCACTGTCTGGTCGCGACTTTGCATGTGCTGGATGGCGAAGAGCATCACCACCGTCACGATCGACGTGACCGACTGCAGGATGACGGGCCAGTAGGAGGGAAACCCCGACGCCACCCCCCACGCAACCCAGCCGAGCGCCAGGCCGAACACGGTCGCACCGGCCCATGCGTGCGACCCCATGACGCCGAGGCGGTGCAGCTGGCGACTACTCCATCTCTTGTGAGGGCTGGCGGACGACGTCTTGCTTCCTTGAGCACTCGGCGCTTGGCCGCGCCGGCGGAAGCGAACGAAACTGTCTGGCGATGAACCCATCACAAAACGGTACGGCCCACACGGATTACACCTCACGGGAAATGTGAAGCAGCCGTCGGAGGGGCGGACGTGTGTGGGCGCGTGGCGCGACGTCTGTCCCCACCAACCTTCTTGTTGGCATATCCAGCTCAGCCAGCCGGTCTGAGCACGCTCCGACCGGAATTACTGTCGCTCGGGTTTCCGTTGTGCGCTTCGAGCCGTCAAATTTGGTCAGGATCTTCGCGGACTGGACACAGCCTGACCATTTGAAGCGTTTTTTCGCACTTTTTGGTACACGATCTTTGGTCCCGAAAAGTCTTGTACCAGCCCTCGCTCATGAAACGCGCTTTTTGGTACAAAACTTTTCCAAGTTCAAGATCCTGACCAAATTTGACGGTTTCCGACACTGTGACTTTCGCAGCATTCAGGCCCTAATTCACTGAGTGGCTTTCCAGCGTCGTGGAGTAGCTTTCCAGCGCTGCTGAGGGCTGCCGAACGATGTCTTGCCTCTCTGAGCGCTTCGCGTTCACAGCTCACGCGAGATGTCGAGCAGACGGCCGAGGCCTTCGAGGTGGGCGTCCAAAGTGTCGCCGATCGGGTTGACTCGAAGCGTGTTCACACCGCAGTCGCGGTACTGGCGGAGCCGGTCGCGTATCTGTGCGTCCGAGCCGATCAGGTTGGTCCGCAGTCCTATCTCGGCGGGAACGGCCCGCTTAGCGGCCTCGCGGTCCCCGGCGAGCCACAAGCGTTGCACATTCGCTACCGCTGGGCCGAACCCTTGCCGTTCGAACGCCTGGTTGTAGAAGTTTGTCGACGCTGATCCCATCGCCCCGAAGGTAAATGCGTAGCCCTCGGCGTGGCGGCGTCCAGCCTCCTCGGGGTCGTCGGTGAACTCGCAGCTGACCGACACCGTCAGGTCGATGTCGGCGAGCGTGCGCCCGGCGGCTGCGGCACCGGCGGCTATCTCGTCGAGGAAGATGCCGGCCGTCTCGCAGAAGAAGGAATTCCCGATCCAACCGTCCGCTAGCGCCCCTGTGAGTCGCAGGTTGGCCGGTCCGAGCGAGGCGACGTAGATCGGCACGTTCGTCGGGGGAGCAGCCGAGCGAAGAGCTTTACCCTGCCCGCCGGGCAGCGGCACCCGGTAGACGTCGCCTTCATATGCGAGGCGTTCACCGGCGGTGATCATGTGGATGATCTCGATCGTCTCGCGTGTCCGGGTGAGCGGCTTAGCGAAGGAGACGCCGTGCCAGCCTTCCATGACCTGCGGCCCGCTCGTCCCGACGCCGAGCACGAAGCGTCCCCCCGAAAGGTGTTGCAACGTCATGGCCGACATTGCAAGCATCGCCGGGGTCCGAGTGCCGAGCTGGACAATCGCAGTGCCGAGGCGTATCCGGCTGGTGGCGTGCGCAAGAAGGCCGAGCGGGGTGAGTGCGTCGTATCCCCAGAACTCGGCCATCCACACGCAGGTAGCGCCGAGGCGTTCGGCCTCGACGGCGTAGTCGACGAGTCCTTCCATGGCAGGCGAAACGGTGACGCCGATCTCGATGGTCACGACTCACCCTCGGCAAGAACTTTGATGCCCTCGACGGTGCGCGCCATGTTGGTGTGGTGCTCGGCGACCCGCCGAGCGAGGATGCGAGGCTCCTTGTCGGGCATCGCCGCGATGGCGATCGAGATCCCCGACGGGCCGGGGCCGATAGACATCGAGTAACGCAGCAGCGTGGATGACTCGCCTGCCTCGAGGTCGAAACGCCATCGCGCTCCCGGGTTGGATAGGTCGGAGGTCGCCCAGGCGAAGCTGCGACCTATCTCGTAGACCTCGACGAAAGATTCAGATTCCCATTCGCCTATCGCTGGGTGGCGGTTGCGCCCTATAAAGCAGGCTCCGGGGCCGATCTCGCCGTTGCGCCACGACGCGCCAACGAACTCTTCGGAGAACCGGGCCGGGAGATCGATATCGCTGACCAGCTCCCACACCCGCTCCGCCGGGGCGGCGATCTCGACCTCCACCCACGTGCCGGGTTGGTCGGCTAGGCAGACCGGGTCGCTCGGTCCTCGGCGAAACGT
>JAJZDJ010000123.1 GCA_021828685.1 Actinomycetes bacterium
GACGCAGCGTATTCCGCGAGCGGTCGCAAGGACGCGGGCCTGCGGTTTTACCTGCTGCGCAGCAAAAATTCCTCGCACCGGCCGCAGCCTGCCGTCGAGGTCTAGGCGCTCCAAGTACCTGCAGAGCTGCTCGACGCCGTCTATCTCGCCCCTTCGTTTGATCTCCACAGCCACAGCCCTCCCATCCGCATCCCGGCAGAGCAGGTCGACTGGTCCTATATCAGTCGGATACTCCCGTTTGACCAGTCGCATACCATCCTCGAGCGTTGTCGGATCCGCTGCGAGAAGCTCCTGGAGGTGCGCCTCCACTCCGTCCTTGCGCAACCCTGGCTCGCTGCCAAGGGCCTGCTCGACGTCGAGGTGCACCTCGTCGAGGGTGATCGTGAGCGTCTCGCCTTTGGAGTTGGTGAAGGTCCAGGTTCCGTCACTTTCGGTCATCGTGCACGGAGGTGTCATCCAGTTGAGCGGCTTGTAGGCGCGGTCGTCGGAATGCACCGAGATAGAGCCGTCCGCCTTGAGCATAATGAGTCGGACCGCCGAAGGCAGATGGGCAGAAAGCCGACCGGCGTACTCGACCGAACAGGTGGCCACCACGAGGCGCATCCCGCCATTGTGTCTCACCGGGTTTGCAGGTGTGACCGCTTGAGGGGACGGCTGTTCCATCTGGCGCAATCTGCCGATACAGACAGGGATGGTGTCTCCCGATGCTTCACCCGGATTGTTCGGCGGCTGGGGTCTCCCGCTCCAGCCTGTTCGACCCCACACCTCGATCGAAAGGTTCCGGGTAGGTCCTCCGCCCGCCCCTCCTCGTTTGCTCCAAGAATGGGCGACCGTTACCGCCGACGGGGGCGCCAGACAGCGAACGACGCATGGACGTTCGGGAGTGGTCGCCCGCAGCGCAAGACGTTCCCTGCCTGCCGTACTCTTGGTCTCGTCACTCGGCGGTATCGCTGCGCTATCCCACAGCGCCCCGAAAGCACCGACGCCCGCCGTGTCGTGGGCGGAGCAGGTGACACCTCACCTGAACGCCGTCGCTTCAGACATTGCCAAGCTCACCTCGCCAACGCTCGACTCGACATCAACGCAAGGACAGATCGGGTCACTCGCGGTCGCTCTCCGAGCTAGTTCGAAGTTAGGGCAGTCGCCGGTGCCGGCCTGGGGGAAGCTCTGGCTGTCAGCGCTCGACGAAGCCGGAGCCGCGCTGAACACGCCGTCCTCAGACCTCACCGCGCGCCAAGCCGATCTTACCGCAGCCGGCGACACGCTGGTCGCGTTGGGCCACGACTTGTCAAGTCGATGACCGCAACCCGGCTATAGGCTGACAGCACGCAGCATGTCGGCTGCTCGCTCCGGAGCGATGTCGTTGATGAACATACCCATTCCTGACTCGGAACCTGCGAGCGCCTTCACCTTCGCCGGTGCTCGCAGTATCGAGAACAGTTGGAGGTGGAGGTAGGCAAGCTCTCGGTCAGCACGCGACGGGGCCTGATGCCATGCAGCGATGTATGGCATCTCCAGGCCGTACACACCGTCGAGGCGTCTGAGCAGTTCGACGTAGATGGCTCCTAGAGACCCTCGTTCCACATCCGACGTCGCTGGCAGGTCGGGTACCTGACGGTGAGGATAGAGGTGGATCTCGAATGGCCATCGTGCTGCGGCGGGGACGAACGCCGTCCAATGCTCATTGGTTGCGACGACACGCCGTCCGTCATGGCGCTCCGAAGCTAGGACGTCGGCGAATAAATTTCGCCCTGTCGTCAGCTGATGGCGTCGCGCCGACTCGAGCATCACCTGTGTCCGGCTGGTCACCACCGGGTAGGCGTAGATCTGCCCGTGGGGATGCGACAACGTGACCCCGATCTCGGTGCCCCGATTCTCGAAGCAGAAGACCTGCTCTGTCTCGGGCATGCAATTGAGGGCCTCGGTGCGGGCCGCCCAGGCCTCTATGACGAGCTGCACCCGCTCAGGCGAGAGGGTGGCGAAGGTGGCGGAGTGGTCGTCGCTGAACACGATCACCTCGCAACGTCCGTGACCTTCGGCGCGAATGTATAGCGAAGCATCCAACGAAACGCCGTCGTCGGGCACGGTCGCCCTCGTCGAGAATGACGGGAAGCGATTCTCGAAAACCACCACTTCGTAGGGGCCCCCAGGTATCTCGGTGAGGCGTTCGCCCGTCGACGGGCACAGCGGGCAATCGTCGTCCGCCGGAAGAAAGGTGCGGGTCTGCCTGTGGCTGGCAACGGTAACCCATTCCCTCAAGATGGGATCCCACCGTCGCTCCGAGGTTGTCGCCGTCGGCGGTAGGTGGCGACGGTCAGTCACGTCCCGGCGCTGGCCGGGGCCACCGCCCTCCGCAACCCCCGCACCTCCCGCACCTTTCGGAAGATCGGAGTCGAACCAGAAGATCTCTCGACCGTCGGCGAGCTGGCCGGCCGTCAGCCGCGGCAGGGACCTAAGCACGTGTCTGCTCCCCTGCCCGCAAGCAGCGCTGCGAGTTGTTCGGGGGCGTCCCCCCAACGGGTCGTATTGTCGCCTGCATTGTCAGTCTTTCAGGATAGATGTCTCGTACCACCACGCGGTACCTCCCCGCCGGGACATCGTGCTCGCTGGCGAGTGGGGCGATCAAGAAAGGGCGTCCAGTTTTTCTTCTAAAATGTGAGGCTGCCGGCCGCGAGTCCTGAGCGCCAGAATCGTTGCAGCGAGAGGAAGGCAATGATGAGTGGTATTACTGAGATCGCGGCCCCGATGATCACGTAGCTCACCAACTGCGGAGCTTGACCATACTCGTTGTTCCAGGTGTAAAGGCCGAGGGTTACGGGATACAGCTTCTCGTTGGACAACATGACGAGCGGAAGAAAGAAGTTGTTCCATATGGCGACGAACTGGAAGAGAAAGATCGTCACAAGCGCAGGCGACATCAGACGCATGGAGATCTTGAAGAAAGTTCGGCCCTCACCCGAACCGTCGACGCGTGCCGCTTCAAGCAATTCGTCAGGTACTGCCGAAGTCGCGTAAACCCTGGCTAGGTAGACGCCGAACGGGCTGACGATTGAAGGCAAGAGAACAGACCAGTAAGAATTGGTCAGATGCACCTTGCTCATCATCAGATACAAGGGAAGTGCTAGAGCGGTTCCTGGAACCAGCACACCACCAAGGATGATACCGAAGACGAGCTCGCGACCTTTGAACCGGTACTTTGCGAGAGCGTAACCGGCTAACGCCGACAGCAGGGTCGCAAAGAACGACCCAACGCCGGCGTAGATGACGGTGTTAAGGATCCATCTCACGAAAATCCCGCCGTTGTAGCTGAAAACCCCTCTCAGATTCTTCCACAGGTCAAAGTGCGAGAACCACAACCCCTCTGAGGAGTAAAGCGATGTCGGACCCTTCGTCGAGGACACCACAAGCCAGTATGCCGGAAGTAGGAAATAGATGCTCACCACGAACATGATCGCCGTGACGAGGATTGCAGATCGGTTGGGTGGCTTCCGACGCCTCGAGAGGCCACCCGGCGGCGGATCCGGCGGCGAACCGCTAGGTGGTGAAGTGTCCAGGTTGGCGTCACTTACAAGGGTCACCGAGCGATACTCCTTCGCGATGTCAAGCGCAAGAAGGCGAAGGAAAGAATAAATGTTCCTACCGCCAAGACGACGGCCATTGCCGCAGCGAGGTTCGGGTCATTAAGTGTGAACGCTTGGTTGTAGGCCGACAAGTTGGGTGTGTAGGTGCTCACTATGTTCGTGGATATTGCCCTTAACACCTGAGGCTCGCTGAAGAGCTGCAGCGTACCGATGATGCTGAACACGGAGGTGAGCACGAGTGACGGCACTACTAGCGGAAGTTTGATCCGCATTGCTATCTTCAACTCGGACGCACCATCAACGCGAGCCGACTCGAAGAGCTCCCTCGGGATAGCCTGAAGGCCAGCGAAGATGATGAGCATGTTATAGCCGGTGTACTCCCACGTGACTATGTTGGCTATCGACCACAAGACGGTGTGGGCGCCGAGGAAGCTGATGGACCCGAAATGAAGACTCTTGAGGACCGAGTCGATCGGACTCAGGCTCGGGAGATAAAGGAATGACCACAGGATCGCTGCGATCACCCCGGGAATGCCGTACGGCAGGAAGAACGCCAGCCTGAAGAACCGGGTGAAGCGCGCTGCAACCGAGTCGATGAGCAGGGCGAGCACCGTGGCGAACACGAGCATCACAGGCACCTGCACGATTCCAAACAGGAGAACGCGCTCGATCCCGTGAATGAAGCTGGCGGTTCCGAATACAGCGCTGTAGTTGGATAGGCCCGCGAACTTTGTAGTCGGTGGCGCAAGACCCAACCCCGACACCTGCTTTTTGAACAGGCTCTCGTAGACGGCGTAGCCGATCGGGATCAAGAAGAACAGCAAAAAGAGGACCAGGAAAGGCGCTAGGAACGCTATGTGGGCTGACGATCGGCGGGACCTCCGGGGGCGTGGAGCGACGTCGCTCACGCCCCCGGCCGTGGCCGATGACACCTCGGTTGTTACTGTCATCGAAGCCCTGCCCGCAACCGGATCAGCCCGCCGTCTGGACCGAGAACCCCTGGCTCTTCATCGCGGACACAGTCTGGGACTGAGTTGTCGCGATAGACGAGGCGAGAGTTCCGCTTCCGCCGGTGGCCTTCGAGAAGGCGTTGCCCATGTCCGTCAGCGTGGTGAACATGATCGGACCCCACTTGAAGCTGGTGTTGACCAACTTCCCGCCGGATTCGAAGACACTCCAGATGTTCTGGTTTCCGTAGAACGCGACCGGAGAGTTGACGGCGCTCTGCTGCTCACCGGTCAGGTCGGCAGGATAGAGGCCGCCCTTGGTGATCAAGCTGGTGATGCTCTGCTGATTAGTGTTGAGCCACTCGGCGAACTGAGTCGCCTGGGCTGGATGCTTGCTGTCCTTGAACACAACCGTCGTCGAGCCACCCCAGTTGCCGTCGGCCGATGTGCTACCCCAGTTGGGAAGGGGCGCAACGCTCCAGTCCCCAGAAGTGCTAGCAGCGTTTGTCACGATCGTGTTCTCGCCCCACACGGCGGATGGCCACGTAAGCAAGGTCCCGTCGGAGAGATCCTTGTACCAGCCGTTGGCGAAGTCCGCTTCGACCTTCACAAGGTGATTGCTCACGAGGTTCTGCCAGTAGTTGGCGACTTTCTGCGTGGCAGCGTCGTTGATGTTGACGACCCAGGAGTTCGAGGTCGTGTTGAACCAGTTGGCACCCGCCTGCCACGCGAGACCCGCAAACTGCCCTGTGTCTGCAGGAGAAAAGGCACCGATGTAGGCATTCGGGTTCGCAGCGTGAAGCTTCTGTGCGTCGGCCTGGTACTGGGCCCAGGTCGTGGGGACCGTGAGACCGTACTTCTTGAACAGGTCGGCACGGTAGAACAACGCCATCGGCCCGGTGTCTTGAGGTATGGCATACACGGCGCTACCCAGAGTCACCTGGCTCCACGTCCACGGCACGAAGTCACTCTGTACGCTCGCCGCTCCATAGGGGGCAATGTTCATCAGCCCCCCGGTGTGCTCGAACTGGGGAAGCGCGTAGTACTCGACTTGGCCGAGGTCAGGGGCGTTGCCTGCCTGAAGGGAGCTGAACATCTTCGCATACGTACCGGCGGCCCCTGACGTGACCTCGTCCAGCGTGACGTGGATGTTCGGGTGGGTTTGGTTCCAGAGGTTCACAGACGCCGCAATGCCGGGCACCCACGACCAGAACGTCAGGTTGACCGTCGGACCTGAGTACGCGGTCGTAGGTGCTGCTGTTCCCCCACTGGCAGCCGGCGCCGTCGTCGCAGACGACGAAGCTGACTTGGAACTGCTACCGCAGCTGGCCAACATAATCAAAGACGCTGCGGCAACGCCGCCAACTGCGATCTTCTTACGTTTGCGCGGGCGCGGGGCCCGCACGTGGTCCTTACCGACAATTGAGTTCAACGCGCCTCCTAAGCGCTCAGGCAACCGGCAGCCATGGCCAATCGCGCACGATCCAACAGATTTTCACACTGAACAACACGTGAATACTTGCTGAAAAATGGGTGAGTGTCAAGCGTCACACGGAAGTTTTTGATGGTCCGTGAGGATATATGGGCTGTAGTACGTTGAAAATAGTTCGTAAACGGTTGCACCCGATGAAAACTGGCGAGCGTGCAGCAGGATCGAAGGTGTGGCAAGCCGGCCTCGTCCGGGCTCTCTTGGGGAGAATCGCTCCTAGGCCCCCCGGGCCCTCCCCCGGGCCGTCACAAATGGTCAGGCTGTGACAGACCCGTGAAGATCCTGACCAAAATGCAGCGTTCTAACAGTGAACCTGGACAGCTGGCTGGAAAATTGGTGCTGCACTGGATGTCGGGGCGCTGGCTACGACGACGGTCGCGGAAGAATTAACCCGAATTGCGCCGAAGCCGGGGATGCCTCGAGCGAACAGTCCTTGCGCTATCGCGCTGCCGGTCACCTCCACCCAGAGGCCGTCGACTGCCACTCCAATAGTCTGCGTCTGCAGCCCCGGGGTGTTCTGCGCTCTCACAGACGCGCAGACCTGTTGATCGACCCTCGACGGTGAAAGTTCCAGCGCACCGGTGGAGTAGAACAGAGTCCCGTCGAGACCGGCAGCCGCCCCGTCATTCGCCGCTGCGAGCAAGGTGTCATGGAGTTGCTGGCTCGCTTTGTAGGCAACAGCACTGTTGATGGCGAAGGCCGCCAAGATGATCAGGACCAGGAATCCAGCCGGCACCAGCGCGAGGACGCTTCCGCGTTCAGCCGCCTTGCGCCGGGGAACGCGAACAGAGGACTTCACGGACACGTCGCAGTCCCAAGAAGGCCGCTGCGGTACGGGTCGACGAGCTCCGACTGGCTCGACGTAACCGTAATTGAGTGTCCGACGTCGCCGAGGAACGGCAGCACGAACAACGGAGCCGGATACGAGACCGACATTGTGACCCTTGCGCAGCGCACGAGGCCTCCGCCACTGACCGACACGTCGGCGAACGCCGGGTTCCTCCCCCACTCCGCCAGCGTCGCCTTCGCCGCACCTATGGCGGCGGTGGATGCCTGGGAGGCATCGTTTGCGCCGACAAAGGTCCGTATCCCCTGTCTTGCGGCCTGCGCTGTCGCCGATGAAGTGTCCACCACCGCCCAGGCGTAGGCGATGAGGAGCGTTCCAGCCACGAACAGCAACATGCCGAACAAGAACCCTTCGAAACCTGCCACGAAGCCTTCCTCGTCTCGACTTGTCCTAAAGGTGCGCCTCATCGGAATCGCTCTGTCCGGACCGTTACGGTACGAGAGATCCTGCTCCACCCTGGCAACCCGGGCAGGAACTCGGGACTGGATGCCTGCAGCTCCAACACGACCTGATGGCTGTCGACCTGCTTCCAGATAAAGCGGGTATGTGACGAACCAAATGATCCGAGCGACGCTTTCGCCGCCGCCTCGGCGTTGGGAACGTCACCTGCAAGAAGCGGCGACTGGGCGACACTTTGCGCAGCGCGGATCGCCACTGCGCTAAGAGTCGAAGTTGCATACAGCCTGACGACCACTTGGACCGCGAAGAGAAGCAGCACCATGAAGATCAAGAAGCCGAACAGGGTGCCGAAGACCCCTATCCCGGCGTCCTGATCCCCCGAATCAGCAGCCAGTCGTCGTCTGACCGATGCAGTTGACCTGGGTATTGACATGGGCTGCAGCATTCTGGAAGGTGGCACTGAAAGCTATCCACATGGCCACCCCGAGGAAAGCCATTACCAGCACTGCTATTGCGGCCGAGATCACGCCCTCGCCGCGCTCGTCCGAGCGCCTGCGGTATTTCCCGGCTCCGTCAGCATCTCTATGCATCGAACTCCCCTATCTACCCAAGTGGCGATGTCGAGAATGTCTGTCCAGCACTGCGTCAGCTGCTGCACGTGCGCCCTCGTGACACATGATATTCGAACTACATAAATGTTATCAATAGGCGCCGGAAATTTTGTGAGGTGTCAGACTTCGATCCTCCGGGTAGACACTGGGGAAGTGACGCACGGTGACCCCAATGCACGAGGCAGTGCTTGCTCGGAAGCGCTGACGTCGCATGAAACAGATCTCAGTGAAAGAAGCGGACGACGATGAATAAGAAACTGCCTTGGCCTGTCTTACGCCAGATCACTGGACCGGATCGCCTCGCACGCGGCGCTGCGGCGAAATCAGGTCGCTCAGAGAAGCTTCGAGCTCGGACGGCCACCGCTGATCACGTAGTTAAATCGGTTTGTCCGTACTGTGCAGTCGGTTGTGGTCAGAACGTGTATGTCAAAGACGGGCACGTCGTCCAGATCGAAGGCGATCCGGACTCGCCGGCTAGCCGCGGAAGGCTCTGCCCGAAAGGGTCCGCCTCGCTTCAACTGACGACAGGGTCCGCCCGAGAGCATCAGGTGCTATACCGCCGTCCGTACGGCGAGGACTGGGAGTCCCTCGACCTGGAGACGGCGATGGACATGGTGGCCGATAGGGTGCTGACAGCGCGACGGCAGGGTTGGCAGTGGGAGGCCGACGGCAAGAGAGTCCGTAGGACCATGGGGCTAGCGAGCCTCGGTGGGGCGACGTTGGACAACGAGGAGAATTATCTTATAAAGAAGCTGTTCACCGCCCTCGGGGTGATCCAGGTCGAGAATCAGGCCCGCATCTGTCACAGCTCGACGGTGGTCGGGCTCGGCACTTCTTTCGGACGCGGCGGGGCGACCACGTTCCCGGGGGATCTGCAGAACTCGGACTGCATCATCATCCAGGGATCGAACATGGCCGAAGCCCACCCGGTCGCGTTCCAATGGGTGATGGAGGCGAAACAGAATGGTGCGACAGTCATCCACGTCGACCCCCGATTCAGCCGAACCAGCGCAATGGCCGACGTGTTCGTACCCGTGCGAGCCGGTGCCGACATCGCATTCCTGGGGGGACTCATCAACTATGTCCTATCGAACGACAAATGGTTCCACGAGTACGTCGTCGCCTACACGAACGCGTCGACTCTCGTAGAGGAAGGCTTCCGCGACACCGACGACCTCGACGGGTTGTTCTCCGGGTTCAACGAGGAAACCCGCCACTACCGCCAGACAACGTGGCAGTACAAGGGTATGACTGCCGCCGCTGCATCGGGTTCCCGGGACCAGTTCGACCAGGCGCAGGACAAGTCCCGATCCGAATCGTCTCACGGAGAGTCCCACGGCTCGGGTGGCCCTGCGCTTCGCGGGGAGCCTACAAGGGACGAAACTCTGCAGGACCCACGCTGTGTGTTCCAGATCCTAAGGCGCCACTATGCCCG
>JAJZDJ010000124.1 GCA_021828685.1 Actinomycetes bacterium
TGCACTCCTCGTCGAGCATCCGGCCCTGGATGAGCCGCGCCCGCTGCAGCACTTGGACCGGCCCGGGAGCGGGAAGGGCCCGGACATAGACGGTGAGCTGGAGCGTCGGCACCCAGCCGGCGGACTCTACCTCGAACGAGGCGGGCGGGAACGCGTCTGCAGCGTAGAGGAGCGACACAGAGTCGAAGCGCTCGCCTCCGGGCAGAGTCAACCAACCTCGCAACTCTCCCCTACCTGACGGGATTCCCCTCGTGAAGCCGAGCGACTCCTTGTCGAGGCGAACCTCGACCTGCTCCATGATCGCGGCGCGGTGGCCGCCCGGAGGTCCCTCCAGCAGTGGAAGGCACTCCTCGAACGCGCAGTCCGGGGCCGCCGCGGATCGATCCGTCCAGTACGGCTTCGAAGACTCGTCGAGCGTTCCGACGCTCAGGAGCGCCTCCACGCAAACGGCACCGCCCTGGGTCAAGGTGGCGCGGATCTGTGACGCAGAGCGCCCTTCTCGGAGGACCCGGGCCGACACTTCGGCCGCACCCGCGTCGGGTGGCCTGACGTAGGTCCCACTGCTGGCGATGACATGCTCTTGCCGGCTCACGTACAAGCCGGAACGCGCAAGCAGCGCCATGAGATAACCGCCGTTTGGCCGTCCCGCGATAGTCCAATCCTCGTCGATGTCGACGTCGAACTTGCTTGCAACCGACGGCGGATCTCCGGCCGGCCGCTGTCTCAACGAGGTCACTTCGGCGAAGCGCTTTGGGCTCACTCAGCGAGACTAGCGGTAACCTGGCGACGGTTGCCTGACCGGGAGGTACGATGACGATCATCAGCGCTGCACAGTCTTCGAGCGACACCCCGACGCGACACCCCGGCGACACCCCTGACGCCGCCGAGGCCGGCGCGCTCGACGCTTCGCTCCGTTTCTCGGCGATCCCGGACCCTCGACCAGTCGACACCCCGTGGCGGGAGATGTCGTGGCCGCCGGCTCCCGGCGTCAAGTTGCGCGGCCGCATCGTAGAGCTTTCCCCCGCCGTGGCGGACCTCGACGCCGACGCTACGTTCGATGCCCTCGACCACGACCGTAGTTGGGCATTCGTGTCAGGCCGCCCGCACACGAGCCAGGCCATGGCTGACGTTCTTCGCCGCCACATCGACAACGGGAGGTTCCCGTGGATAGTCCGCCTGCACACCGGCTACCGTGGGATCGCCGCCGGAGCGGTGGTCGGCATGACGTCCTACCTCGAGGTTTCGGCTCCGGATGCCAGGCTGGAGATCGGATGGACGGCCTACACTCCGGACGTGTGGGGCACTCTCGTCAACCCTGACACCAAGCTGGTGTTGCTGTCGCATGCCTTCGACGCTCTAGGCGCAGGCCGGGTGCAGCTCAAGACCGACGTCCGCAACGTCCGTTCCCAATCGGCGATCGCTCGTCTCGGCGCGCGACACGAGGGAACCCTACGCCGTTACCAAAGGCGCGGTGACGGCACTGTCCGTGACACTGTCATGTTCTCGATCGTCGCCGAGGAATGGCCGTCCGTTAAACGGCACCTGGTCGAGCGTCTCGACGCCGCTCCGTGATAGGCCCGAAGCAAGACTGCGGGCCTGAACCTTTGGGCACGCTAGGCCCGAGGGTGGTCATCGCAGGCACCTCGTCCGGGGTCGGCAAGACCACGGTCGCAACGGGCCTTCTCGCGGCTTTCGCCCGGCGCGCCAAACGGCCTGCCGGAGCGAAAATCGGCCCGGACTTCATCGACCCGAGCTACCACGCTGCCGCCTCGCGTCGACCGGCGCGAAACCTCGACCCGTGGATGTGCGGCATCGACCAGATGGCCCCCCTCGCTGCGAGGGCGGCACACGGCGCGGGAATGCTCGTGGTGGAAGGAGTGATGGGGCTCTTCGACGGCGCAGCCGACGGCAGCCCCTCCTCGACGGCAGACGTCGCGAGGGCGCTTCGGGCGCCGGTGATACTCGTCATCGACGCGTCGGCGATGGCCTCGTCGGCAGCAGCTTTGCTGCACGGCTTTGCCACCTTCGACCCCTCGATAGCCGTCTCGGGTGTCGTGTTCAACCGCGTCGGCTCCGACGGCCACGAAACCATGCTTAGAGAGGCAGTCGCCCCGCTCGGCATTTCAGTGCTCGGAGCGTTGCGCAGAGACGATCGGTTCGCTTGGAGGGACCGTCATCTCGGCTTGGTTCCCGTCGCGGAGAACCCCGCCTCGGTAGACGCGTCGCTTGACCGCCTCACTGCTGCCATCGAAGCATTCGTGGACATTGAAGGCGTCGAACGACTAGCGCGAAGCGCGGAGTCGCTGCAGACAGGTCCGGTGCGGGTACCTCGACGTGTTGCGCCTGTGCGAATCGCGGTGGCGAGCGGACCTGCGTTCAGTTTCACCTACACAGACACGGTCGAGGCCTTCGCCGCGGCAGGAGCCGAGATAATACCTTTCGACCCCCTGCTAGACGAGGAGCTTCCGCGTAGCCGCAAGTCCCCGAGCGACGCCGACGCGTTGGACGGGCTGCTGATCGGCGGAGGCTTTCCCGAGGTCTACGCCGAAACCCTTTCAGGCAACGGCCGGCTCCTCGGCGACATTGCCGATCAGGTGGGACGAGGCATCGTGACCTGGGCCGAGTGCGGGGGCTTGCTCCTTTTGTGCGAGAGCCTCGACGGCCACCCTCTCGCTGGTGTCGTCCCTGCTGAAGCGTCGATGACAGGTACTCTCACGCTCGGGTATCGCCAGGCGTCGAGCACCGTCGCTAGTCCTATCGGCCCGGGGGGCACATTTTTCAAAGGCCACGAGTTCCACTATTCGCAAATCGAGCCAAGCGGGACCGCTCTCCAGCTTGAGGCGAGATTCGGTCGCGGGCATGAGGGTTTCGCCACGGCCGACCTGCTGGCCACGTATGTGCATTTTCATCCTGGTGGCGACCCGAACCCGATCGAGAATTTCGTCGCTAGGGCTGCCCTACGTAGGGCATCACGTAGGGCAGACAGCCCCTAGACTGCCCGCGTGCACAAGAGCAGCATCTACCTACCCGACGAGACCAAGGCGGCGCTTTCATGCGCAGCTAGGCGGGAGGGGCTTTCGGAGGCTCAGCTGATAAGGAGGGCCCTCGAACTTGCGCTGTCCAAGCCCTCTCTGTCGCCTGCGGCGGGAAATCGCCGGTCGGATAGCGGCGGCGGGGGTTCGTCGAATACCACTTTGGCGGATACCGATTCGCTGTCCAGCGCTGCAACCGCCATACGTTTCATCGGGGTCGGCGTGGGGCCAGGCGAGCCCGATCTGGTCACGATCCGAGCGCTCGAAGCGTTGAAAATGGCTGACATCGTGGTAGCACCGAGTACCGCAACCGACGCCGTCGGGCGGGCCGAGGCGATCGTTAGGGAGGCAGCACCCGGCGTCGCTGTGCTGCGGGTGCCTTTCGACATGTCGCCGTCGCGTGTGGCTAGGGACGAGTCGGTGGAGCGGGCGGCCACCTTCGTGGCCGAACTTTTCGACAGGTGCAGGGAAGTCGCCTGGGTCACCCTCGGCGATCCCCTCGTCTATTCGACGTTCCCGGCGGTCGCTGATGCGCTGAAGCGTCTCAGACCTTCCATCGACATTCGCCAGATCCCGGGGATCATGGCTTTTCAAGCGCTCGCAGCGCGTACATCCACGGTCGTCGCCGACGAGCGGACCAGGATCACGGTCCGGACCGCTCTCGAAGGCGAAGACCTCTCGGCGGACCTGCGCGACGACGAGTCGACCGTGGTCGTGTACAAGGGCGGCCGCAGGCTTCCCGAAGTGGCGTCGGTCGCGATGCGACTCGGGCGTGACGACACGGCGGTCGCCGGCGAGCTCCTCGGTATGCCCGGCGAGCGGATCGGGCCTCTGGCCGAAATGGCGCGGCACGGGCCGGCGTCGTATCTGGCCACGATGATCTTTCCGTTCACACGCAGCTCACCCGGACCTTCGGCGGCGACGTGATCTCGTTTGTAGGTGCAGGACCCGGCTCGCCGGATTTGATCACGCTGCGCGCTGCGAACAGGCTCGCTGAAGCGCACGTCGTGGTTTGGGCGTCGTCTCTGGTCCCCGAGTCCGTACTTGAGCACGCGAACCGCTCCGCGGTCATCCACGATTCGTCGACGATGACCCTCGAAGACGTGATTGGCGTCTACGGGTCGAATCCCGAGCCCGCGCTCATCGTCCGGCTGCACTCGGGCGACCCTTCGATATATTCGTCGATCGGGGAGCAGATCGACTGGTGCAAGACGGTAGGGCGGGCGTGGGAAATCGTTCCCGGCGTGACCTCGCTGGCTGCAGCCGCCGCGGCGCTGGGACGGGAGTTGACGCAGCCTGGCGTCGCTCAGAGTGTCGTCATCACGCGGCTTGCCGGGAGGACATCGGAATCGATGCCGCTGAGAACCGTCGCCGGGGAAGGACCGGCGGCGTTCGCACCTCACGGCAGCACGCTCGCAGTTTTCCTATCGGCTTCGCGCCCCGACGAGTTGCAGGCAGAGCTGCTCAGCAATGGGTCAGGCTACGACGAGTCGACGCCGGCAGCGGTCGTGGCGCGGGTCAGCTGGCCCGACGAGCAGATCTACACGACGACAGTTGGCAAGCTTGCAGACACTATTCGTTCGACCGGGCTGACGATGACCGTCCTGGTCGTTGTCGGTGATGCTCTAGGCGATGGCCCCGTTGCAAGGCGTTCGCACCTGTACTCGCCCGCCTATACCACGACCTACCGGCTGCGTTCGTCGCCCGGCAGCTCGGTCGGGCGTCCGTCCGCTAAACGACGCGGAAGGTAGCGGCGGAGAAGATGCCTTCAGGTCGGCGAGCGGGTGGCTCACCCCCGCACACCTCTCCGGCGCCCTATGAGCCACCTATGGCAGAGGAGGTCAGGAAGGCCAAAGGTCTTCGTACCGGTTGGACGACCGGCACCTGCGCCTCCGCCGCGGCGAAAGCAGCCGTCATAGGACTGCTCACTGGCGACACGCCTGCGCGGATTGACGTTGCCCTCCCCGATTCGCGAAGGGTCGCGTTCGACGTCGTGACACCTGACCGGGGGTACCCGACTGTTGCGGCGGTGGTCAAGGATGCCGGCGACGACCCAGACGTCACAGACGGCGCGGTGATCACGGTAGAGGCTGCCTGGGCCGGCCCGCTCGACCGGGACGCCGTGACGATCCGCTCCGGGCCCGGCGTAGGCACGATCACCCTTCCTGGGCTCGGCCTCGAAGTCGGGGCACCCGCAGTCAACCCGGTTCCTGCCCGGATGATCCGCCGCGCGGTCGCCGAGGTCACCGACAGGCCGGTCGTGCTGACGGTGTCGGTTCCGGGAGGCGAGGCGATGGCGGCGCGAACTTCGAACTCACGTCTCGGTATCGTCGGCGGGATCTCGATCCTCGGAACCACGGGAATCGTCCGGCCTTTCTCGACTGCCGCCTGGCGTGCGAGCGTCGTCCAACAGGTCCAAGTGGCAGCCGCCCAAGGCAATAAGAACCTAGTCCTGTCCACCGGCGGCCGAACCGACGCAGCCGCGCAGCGGCTGTATCCCCATCTTGCGCAGGTCTGCTTCGTCGAGGTGGGCGACTTCACCGGGATCGCCCTGCGCAAGGCGGCTTCGTTGGGAGTCAGCGACGTCACTTTCGTTGGCATGGCGGGAAAGATCGCAAAGCTAGCGGCGGGCGTGATGATGACCCACTACCGGCGCTCGAAGGTCGATTCGGCCCTGCTCGTCGAGGTGGCAAACGCCTGCGGCGCCTCCGACGAGGTGGTCGTATCTGCGAAGGCGACCGCGACTGCGAGGCACTTCGCCGAGACGTGCGTCGCAGTTGGCGCGTTCGCAGTCCTGAACGAACTGTGCTCAAGGGCGTCGGAGTCCTGCTCGCGCTACATGCGGTCGGAGCACGATTCCAACGCGGTGGTGGAAGTGGTGATGGTCGACTTCGACGGCGATCAGGTGTGGGCCCGTGGATAGCGCTCCCCGTCAAACGCACCAAACGCGACGCCCTCGAAGCTCTCGTGCGACTGGACGAGTCGATCTGGTCGGGGTCCTGGGCGGGGAGGTCTTCGGCGCGAACGCTCGAAGGGCTGTGCTCGATGCGACAGTTGTCGCAGGCACTTCCAAACACTTGGATACAATGGCCTTGCCACAAGATGCCCGGCGCCTTCCCCTCGAAGGGGATCTCCGCCGGTTCGTCGCATCATTCGCAGAGGCCGCTTCGAGCGGAGAAAGTGTCTGCGTGCTGTGTTCGGGAGACCCCGGATTCTTCGGTCTCGCGCGGCTCGCATCGCTGCACGTCTCGCCTTCCCTTCTACGAATCCACCCGGCGCCGTCGTCGGTTTCACTGGCCTTCGCGCGGGCCGGTACCAACTGGGACGACGCTGAAGTCGTGTCCGCTCACGGCCGGCCCGGAGGCGCCGCTGAGGCTGCCAGGGCTATCGAGCGCTCCACCAAAGTGGCGGTCCTGTGCGGGCCCGATTCACCTCCGCAGCTTCTCGGGCGACTGGCATTGGAATACGGCGCCCGGGACCGGCGGATTTGGGTCGGATCGGGTCTAGGCAGCCAAGCGGAGTCGGTCTGGACAGGCAATCTCGAAGCGCTCGCCGCCGGACGCTTCGACCCGGCATCGGTGGTCGTATCGATCGTAGACGAAACTCGCCAGACGATCCCTGGGCCGGCAACCCTTCGCTGGGGGCGTCCCGAGTCCGAGTTCGAGCATATCCGCGGCATGGTGACAAAGGCCGAGGTCCGGGCGATCGCCATTTCGAAGCTTGATCTGCCGGTAAGCGGAGTGATGTGGGATGTCGGAGCGGGATCGGGGTCGGTGTCGGTCGAATGCGCCTCGTTGTCTGCCGGACTTGGCGTGCACGCGATCGAACGCGATCCGGATCAGTTGAAAGTTCTGCGATCCAACACCGCAAATACCCGGGTGAGAGTCTGCGAAGGCGAAGCGCCGGGCGTGTTCGAATCCCTCGAAGACCCCGACAGAGTTTTCGTAGGGGGAGGCGGAATCGGCGTACTCGACGCAGCACTCGCACGCCTGCGGCCCGCAGGGCTGATCGTCGCGGTCTACGCAACGCCCGAAAGGGCGTTGGCCGCCGCCGAACGCCTGGGAGCGATGGTCCAGGTGTCTATCAACCGTGCAGTGCCCTTCGGACACGACGCCGCACTCCGCCTCCAGGCCGAGAACCCGGTGTTCGTGTGCTGGGGTCCCTCCGCAAACACAGTGAGCAGCAAATGACGACTCATGCCGGCCCGCGGATCGTGTCACTGTCGATCACCGAGCGCGGGTCGGCGATGGCGGCGAAGCTGCCGTACGAGCATCGTAGAGGGCGTCTGGTCGAAACCGTCAAGGAGGAGTGGGGCCGATGTGACGGGCTGGTCGTGTTCGCGGCCGCCGCCATCGCTGTGAGGGCGATCGCCGGGCTCCTGACCGACAAGGAGTCCGACCCGGCCGTCGTTTCCGTCGACGAGTCCGGTCGATACGCGATCGTGCTCTGCGGAGGCCACCGTCGCGAAGCCAACGCCTTGGCGCGCGAAGTCGCCGCCTGCACGGGGGCTTCGCCGGTCATCTCGACTGGTACCGACCTCGCCGGCCTGCCGGCGCTAGACACGCTTGTTGGCTTCGAGGCGCGCGGTGATGTGGCTGCGCTCGGCCGGGCGTGGCTCGACGGCCGGCCTCCGGCAATGAGAGTCGATGCCGTCCTCGAAGAGTGGCCTATTCCTGCGTCTCTGCGTGGACTGGCCCGCATCGCGCGAAACGCAGACCACAACGCAGACCCCGAGCACACCACGATCACCGTGACCGACTCGGCAACGCAGCCGGCAGCCGGCGAAGTCATCCTTGCGCCGGAATCGCTTGTGCTCGGCGTCGGAGCGAGCACAGGCGCTTCGCCCGACGGCCTCGACCGCGCGGTCGACAACCTGCTCGACTCGGCGAACCTCGACGTGCGCTGCGTGGGGGCGGTGGCGACATTGGATGCCAAGACCGCCGAGCCAGCCATCGTCGCCTTGGCGGAGCGCCTCGAAGTAGACCTGGTTGGGCTCGGTGCCGCGGCGCTCGCCGCCGTCGAAGTCCCGAACCCGAGCGAGAGGGTCCGTCGAGCCGTAGGGACACCGTCAGTGTCAGAAGCGGCGGCACTTCTCGCTGGCGGTCCCGGCGCGCAGCTGATCGCAGGCAAGACGGTAAGCGCTACAGGCGACTCCACCGTCGCCCTGGCACGACGGCGCAATCCTGCAGGCCTCCTGTCTGTCGTCGGCCTCGGCCCCGGGGACCCGTGCATGCGAACGCTTCAGGCGACTGCCATAGTGCGCCACGCCGAGGTCGTAGTGGGCTACAAAGGCTACGTCGACGCCGCAAGCGACCTGCTCTCCAACTCGCAACTTGTGGTGTCCTACCCGATCGGAGCGGAGACCGAGCGCGTCCGCGACGCGCTGGCCTACGCCGGGGAAGGTCGAAGCGTTGCGCTCGTATGCTCCGGCGATCCTGGCGTGTACGCGCTTGCGTCACTCGCCTTCGAGCTAGCAGAGGGGGAAGGCAACCTCGCCATCCGCGTCGTTCCCGGCGTCACCGCCGCTTTGAGCGCCGCGGCGATCCTGGGTGCCCCGCTCGGCCACGACCACGCCTCGATATCGCTGTCGGACCTCCTCACCCCGTGGTCGCAGATCGAGCGGAGGATCAAAGCGGTGGCCGAGGGCGACTTCGTGGTGTCGTTTTACAACCCCCGCTCGGCGCGCCGATCGACTCAGCTGCCTGCGGCCATCGAGATCCTGTCCGCTCACAGGTCACCTTCGACGCCCGCAGCAGTGGTAACCGACGCGGGTCGCCCGACAGAGACGGTGACCCGCACGGTCTTGGGCGAGTTGGACCCCGACGGGGTCGCCATGTTCTCACTGGTGGTGATCGGCTCCACTGGCACACGCTGGATCGGCGATCGTATGGTCACCCCCCGGGGCTACGCACCGTGACCGTGCGCATCGGTAGCCGTTGTAGCGGGTGCGGGTCCTGTGTCGCGACGTGTCCGACAAGAGCGATCTTCGCTGCGCCGGGCCGGCTTCTCGTCGACGCGCGGCTCTGCGACGACTGTCTCGCATGCGTCGAGGTCTGCCCCACCGACGCCATCCACGCATCGACTGCCGGGCTGTCGCGCCTGGGCTCCTCGGGGTTCGCTCCGTCGAAATGACCGAGCGGCGGACTCAACCCCACCCGATAGAAGTCGAGTC
>JAJZDJ010000125.1 GCA_021828685.1 Actinomycetes bacterium
TAGTCGTAAACCTGAAACGAAACGGTCTTTGCTTCGGCCGCGTCGACCAGGAAGCTTGGAATGTGTCCCGGGGTAAATATGTTCCCAGTCGCGGTTTCGGAAAGCTGAGGGGCTGGCAGCGTCTCGCTCGGTTGATCAGGCGGAGCCTTCGGACCTGCGACACCTGAAGCGGCCGATCGGTGTGATCGATGTACGACAATGTAAATGCCGCCCGCTGCGAGCAGGGTGATCAGCAGTGTCCCCGCTAGAACAAGGTGGCCAAGCCTGATACCGCCAAGGGCTCGAAGGGCTCGTGGTCGACTTGTGTCATCGCTTCTCGAAGTCACAACCCGTCATCTTTGTCGATCCCGGCAAGGCTTCTGGGGATCTGACTGCGCGTGTAGCAACCCCGGTGAGCGAGCGCCCGTCGAACGCCCGCTCAACCGGGGCACGGCCGGGTCAGCTACTTCTTGGTCTCCCAGAAGATCTTGTCGATCTCCGCTATCTGAGCGAGGAGCCCGTCGGCAACCGCAGTGTCGTTGGTCCTCTTCGCGTCGCCGGCCGCCTTGGTCGCCTTCCAGAAAAGGTCGTGCAGACCAGGATGGGCCTCTAGGTGGTTCGGCTTGAAGTAGTCGGTCCAAAGTACCCACAGGTGGTGCTTGACGAGGTCGGCCCGCTCCTCCTTGATCGTCACCGCCCGGGTCTTGAACACGTTGTCGTCTGAGCCGTTGAACTTCTCCATGCAGGCCTTCACGGACTCTGCTTCGATGCGCGCCTGGGCCGGGTCGTACACCCCGCACGGAAGGTCGCAGTGGGCGCTAGCTACGCCGGGCGAACGCAGCGAGTCGACAAAAGTAAGCAGGCGGGCGAACGAAGCCATATGGGCGCTCCTTGATTCGAATGGGATTTGATGGCACCCATACCCTACCCTGGCGTTCGTGGTTCCCGGGAAGCTCCGTCTCCCCCTCAGGCGGATGGTAGTCACCGGCGCGAGCATGCAGCCATCCTTCGAGGAGGGTGACCGGGTCGTCGCCGTCGCAGCGTGGCTCGCGAGACCTTTCTCGGCGGAGCGCGGCCATCTGGAAAAAGGTGACGTTGTGCTCGTCTCCGACCCGCGCCACGCGGGAGTCCGCCGCAATGCCCGAACGCTCCTCAAGCGCCTCCACGCCGTCCATTCGCACGGGATCGACGTTCTCGGCGACAACCCGCTTTCCAGCACCGACAGCCGCCATTTTGGTTTGGTCCCCTGGCAGGACGTGATAGGGCTCGTCGTCTACCGCTACTTCCCGCCCGAGCGGGTGTCTTGGTGGCCGGGGAGGGATCCGGCCGCGCCGGACACAGCAGATCCGCCAACCACTGAGGCGCTATAAAGTCACACTTTCTCGAGAATCCACCGCCCCATCAACTCCTGGCGGCGCTCGGCCCAATCCTCCGCAGTCATCGCATAGCGGACGTGGTCCTCCCATCGGCCGTCGATCTCCAGGTAACGAAGGGCGGTCCCCTCGTTTCTCATACCGACTTTTGCGACTACTCGATGGCTCGGGGCGTTGCGGGGGATGATCGACGCTTGGACGCGGTGAAGTCCGAGTTCCTCGAAGGCGAACCGGCAGAGCACCACCAGGGCTTCGGGGGTGTAGGAGTTACCGGCGAGCGCCTCGTCCATCCAGTAGCCGACGTACGCGTTCTGGTACGGCCCGCGCTGCACCGAGGACAGGTTGATCTCCCCGGCAAAGCGATCCCTGCGAGTGCCGACGAAGACCCCGAAGCCGTATCCGGTCCCGAGTTGGCGCTCCCTCTCCCTGGCGCCGCAGCGGAAAGCGAAGACCCTACGGTCCTCCGTCGCATCGGGCTGACCCGGCGCGGGCAGAGGCTCCCACTTGACCAGCCAATCCCGGGCCCTGATTCGCACTTCTCGCCAGGCCTCGAAGTCCTCGGCGACGAGGGGGCGCAGCATCACTCTCCGCCCCGACATCGCAAGTGGGTGCCGGTTCGAAGACGGCCAGCTCACCTGCCTAGAAGCTGCGCGAGGGCGCTCAGCAGAAGGGTTACGTTGCTCATCCTCGCGGTGTGACCCATGCAGCCGATACGCCAGATCCGACCGGCCCACTCGCCGACTCCCCCGCCGATCTCGATCCCGAATTCCCCGAGCAGCGAGCGCCGCGTCGCCGCGTCGTCGACTCCCTCGGGGACGACAACCGTCGTCAGCTCTGGGAGTCGGTGACCTTCCGGCGCCCACAGCTCGAGGCCGAGCTCCTGAAGCCCGCTTTGAAGCGCTGTTCCGCAGCGCTCGTGGCGTTCCCACGCGTCCTTGAGCCCTTCGTCTAGGAGAGCACCGAGGCCGGCGTGCAGCGAGAAAATCATTGCGATCGGCGCGGTGTGGTGATACTTCCGGGTTGCGCCCGACGTGTAGTCGCCGATCATTCCCAGATCCAGGTACCAGCTCTGCGGGACTGGGACTCTGCGCTGCCGGGCGCGCTCGTTCATGGTGAACGGCGACAGCCCTGGGGACACGCCGAGGCATTTCTGTGTCCCGCTGTAGGCCACGTCGACACCCCACCCGTCGATGTCTACCGGTATACCTCCGAGGGAGGTGACGCAGTCCGCTAGGAGGAGAGCGTCGCCTTTCCCGGCGGCGACGGACTCGACGTCGTTTCGCACGCCTGTGCTCGTCTCGGCGTGGACGAGGGCTATGAGCTTCGGGTTCGGGTGAGCACCGAGGAGGGCTTCGGCGTCGAGGGGTGTGCCCCAGGGGGCGTCGACGCGCGTGACCTGCGCGCCACAGCGCCTTGCCACGTCGCACATTCTTTCACCGAAAAGTCCGTTGACCCCGATGACGACAGCGTCCCCCGGCTCAACCGTGTTGACGAAGGCAGCCTCCATTCCCGCCGAGCCGGTGCCCGACACTGGGAGGGTCAGCTGGTTCGAGGTTTGCCACACGGCGCGGAGTCTCTCGATCGTCTCGTCGAGGACTGTGATGAACTCCGGGTCGAGGTGGCCGAGCATCGGTCGTACAAAGGCCGCCGTGGCCTCAGGATAAGGATTGGAGGGGCCCGGGCCCATGAGGAGGCGGTCAGTAAGCACCATGGTCAGATCGTAGGCAAAGTCTCCGGCCTCCGCCGCATTCGTGAGCTGGGGCTTCCCGAGGCCGGTCCCTGGCCGCTTATGTCGCGCGTTCGAGCAGACTCGCAGCAAGCCCGTCCAGGATGTCGCTCTCGCTTGTGAGGAAGTCCTCGAAGCCGAAGCGCGCCATGACCTCGGCGAGTACTATCGCGCCGCCGACGATCACGTCCGCACGACCCTCCTCGACGCCCGGAACGAGAAGGCGCTCACGAGCAGGGAGCGCGCCGAGGCGGGCGCACATTTCGTTTACCCGGCGCCTGGTTATCCGGTAATGGTGCAAGAGGCTACGTTCCGAGCCGTCGATTTCCTGGTCCACCGCGGCGAGGCACGCCACCGTGCCTGCGACCCCCACCATTTTCTTTCCAGCTTCGAGTTGCGGCACCTGGTCGAGGGCCTTCGTGAGTTCGAATCGCACCATGAGCCTTGCCTCGTCGATCTGAGTCGAGGTCGGCGGGTCCGACGTCAGAAAGCGCTCTGCGACCCTGACGCAGCCCACGTCCATCGATATGACCCCGGTCGGGCCGGCGGCGAGATCAATCCCGACGATCAGCTCGGTCGAACCACCGCCGATGTCGACAACCAGCCACGGACCGCCCGATTCGGGGAGGCCTGACAAAGCCCCCCTGAAGGAGAGCTGCCCCTCCGCCATCCCGTCGAGAAGTTCAGGTCTGACCCCGACAGCAGCCTCCGCGGCGTCGAAGAACTCGTCCCTGTTCGACGCGTCGCGTGCTGCCGACGTTGCGGTCATCCGGCATTTGAGCACTCCGTGAGCGTCGAGGACACCTCGGTAGTCCTCGAGAACTGCGATTGTGCGCGCTATGGCTTCACGTCCGAGGCGGCCGGTCTCGTCTACGTTCTCACCGAGGCGGGTTATCCGGTTGATCCGCTCGAGCGATGTTCCGTCCGCTCTCGCCACGAGGAGGCGGGTCGAGTTGGTTCCGCAGTCGATCGCCGCGACCGCATCGCCCGAGGTGGCACCGCTCTCGGTGGCACCGCTCATCCGGCCGGCACCCTCGCATCGAGTTCTTCGGAGAGTTGTCTCGATACCCAGCTTCCTACGGGGTCGGGGCCGCCGGCGAGATACCAGGCGTAGTGGGCGTGGAGGCATTTCACCCCGCGGCGAGTTCCTCCGACGCCGCCAGTCGGGAAAGGCCCCGTCCAGTTGTCCGGAATCTCCTTCTCGCGTTCCGCGGCGTAGAGGTGGTGCGCCTGTCCTATCGCTTCCGCCCCGACGCACTGCTGGGCCAGGCGAACGCCGCCGGCCGCCTCCAGGCGATCGACCGCCCGGCGCTCCGAGAAGCCGATCAGCCAGAACCTGGTCGGCATCGGCGTTCCGTCCCGCAGGACCGCTGCGTTGTGTATCACCACGGGGTCCCCGGCGGAATCGCGCACCACGACTCGGAAGTCTCCGAGAGGGTCACGCCCGAGAAGCCGGGTTACCGCCGCCCTGTCGGCCGGGCTCACGGAAGCGAACGTCAGGAGCGTGAGCCGCCGCCAGACCGGCGGCGGCGAGACAAGCGAAGAACGAACGCGACCGCAGCGGCGACTGCGACGATGATCGGGGCGAACCGCTTCATAGTGGAACCGCCTGCGACTGACAGGAGATCGAGCGGCTCCACCTCGGGCGAGTCGATCTTTCGTGCGCCGGTCGAATCCGATGACGCGGGTCCGGGACGCTCTGCACCGCCTTCACTCGCCGCCGAGCCAGGCGCCGAGCCAGCCGTCGAAGTGGCGCCTTTGGACCCGTCACCGTCTCCGGCGCCATCGTCCGACGCGCCCGGGCCGGTGCCATCGGCCGGTGCGCCCGGGCCGGTACCACCCGACACAAGGTCCGCTTCGAGAGCGTCCACGAACTGGCCGATGAGCTTCGAGCTGACGTCAGCGAGGACTCCCCTGCCGAACTGCGCAACCTTCCCTGTCACGGTGAGCTCAGTGCCGACGCTGACCTTGGTCCCCTCGCCGTCCGGGGTCATCGTCGCCGTGATCAGAGCGCTGGCGTTGCCCTGCCCGCGGGTGTCACGTCCGGTGGCCTTCAAAACCACCCGTCCTGCCGCTTCGTCCTTTTCGACAAAGGTTGCCGTGCCTTTGTACTGAGCCGTGATCGGGCCAACCTTCACCTTGACAACCCCGCGGTACTCGTCGCCTTCGACCTCTTGGAGCTGGGCGCCGGGCAGCATCGGTGCGATCCTCTCGACGTCCGTCAGGACCTTCCATGCATCGGCCACCGGCACGGCTACGCGGAATTCGTTGTTTAGCTCCACCTGATCAGATCCTCTCTAGTGTCAATGTCTGCTGCTTCACCCGGGCACGGGACCTCCTCGACGAGGTCCGGACGGCTCCGGATAAGACTGCGCGCTCCTTCATCACCCGACGTTGGAAGCAGCTGCCATACCGATGACGACAGCTTGACCGGGTTGCGCCTGGCACCATTGTAGGTCGCCACTGCGACGGGACTCGACGAGGCCGCCACGTTCCTCCACGCTTGAGCCTCGACGAGCGGTTGGTCCCCTAAGCCGACGACCACCGCTTCGATGCCGAGGTCGCGAGCGGCACAGACGGCAGTCTGCAGCGAGGACGCCTGACCGGTCTTCCAGTCGGGGTTGCGCAGTACAGACACCCCGTCCGGAAGCGCTCCTGCCAGGTCCACCGCCCCTGCTACTACCAGCGTCTCACCGACCCCCGAACTGAGGGCCGCCTGCGCTGCCCACCAGACCACCGTGCGGCCTTTGAACGGCGCCAGCAGCTTGTGGCGCGCCTCGTCCGAGCTCGTGAACCTGCTTCCTGCTCCGGCGGCAAGCAGGACGGCAGCGGTCGACGTCATTGCCGGTTCGCCACGATTAGCACCCTCCGCCCGATCCGCCCGGTCAGCCCGATCCGCACGATCCGCACGATCCGCACCCTCGTCGCCGCGTCAGGGCTCGGTGACCCGGACCCGGTCGCGATGTATCGGACCCTCCTGGTCCCGCAGCGAGGGCGGGCGCCGGCCGGCGCGAAAGGCAATGATCTCACCGCAGATAGCTACAGCTGTCTCCTCTGGCGTGCGGGCTCCGATGTCCAAGCCAATCGGCGCCATTATCCGCGCCAGGCTCGTCTCGTCGACGCCTACGGCACGCAGCCTTTCTGTCCGCTCGTCGGTCGTTCGCCGCGAACCCATCGCCCCCAGGTAGCCGACGGACGTTCCGAGAGCCGAGACGATCGCCGGCACGTCGAACTTAGGGTCATGCGTCAGGACACACACTGCGTCGCGTGGTCTCAACGTGGCGCCGACTTCGCCGAGGTAACGGTCCGGCCACGAGACGATCACCTCGTCGGCTTGAGGGAACCGCGCCCGGGTCGCGAATACCGGGCGGGCGTCGCAGACGGTGACTCGGTAGCCGAGGACTTTCGCGATCTTGACGAGCGACGCCGTGAAGTCGACGGCACCGAAGATGATCATCCGCGGCGGCGGCGCGAAGGACTCGATGAACACCGACACCGCCCTCTCTCGCGCCTCGCCCCGAAGGCCGTAGTGACGGGTAACGGTAATGCCAGCGGCGAGCTCCCCCAGTGCGTCGCGTCCCGCTACCCGGTCCAAGTCGGGGTTTCCGAGCGAGCCGAGAATCTCTACCGGCGGACCCGGACGCACCACGAGCTTGGAGCCGAGCGCGTCGGCGGGTCCTTCGATTACCTCCGCGAGCGCGACCGGCCTTTCCGCTTTGATGTCCGCCGCGAGCACGTCGAACATCCCGGTCACCACTCGAGGGGCTCGACGAACACCGAGATGATCCCGCCGCATGTCAGGCCGACGGCGAACGCTTCGTCGTCGGAGTAACCGAAAGTGCAGAGTTTCGCCGGAGCGGACCCCGATAGCACACCGAGAGCTTCGGTTACGACTGCTCCCTCGACACATCCGCCGGACACCGATCCCGCTACCTCCCCGTCCTCGGAGACGGCCATCGCGGCGCCAGGCAGCCTCGGCCCGGAGCCCTCCACCGCCACGACCCGGGCGAGCGCAACCCGCTTGCCTTGTGCCTGCCAACGTTCGATGTCATCGAGGATTTCTCTCACTGCGATCGCACTCCCTGTATCGGCCCGGACGCTCGGCCGAGCGTTCTGGCAGGCCCGACAACGATTCGGGCCAACTCTTCTAGTGAGGATACCGAGTGGCCCTCCACAAACACGTCGACGTGCGGCAGGGCAGCAGCCATCCCCCGCGCGAGTGGGGCGTATCCGGGCGTGGCTTTGAGCGGGTTGACCCACACGACCCTATGCGCAACACGCGAAAGGCGCCCCATCTGCGCGTCCATAACCTCTGGGTCGCCCCGGTCCCACCCGTCGGAGCAGATCACCACGACCGCCCCCCTCGCCATTCCCCTCACCCCCCAGCGCTGATTGAACTCTCGCAGGCTCTCGCCGAGGCGTGTGCCGCCTGACCAGTCCGCCACGCTGGATGCCACGTCGTGCAGCGCCGCCTCGGGATCGCGCAGGCGCATCTCGCGTGTCACCCTGCTCAGGCGGGTCCCGATGGTGAAAACCTCGACACCGCCGGCCCGGCGGGAGGACGCCGCGGCGTGGGCGAAGCGGGCCATCGCCCGCGAGTAGGACTCCATGCTGCCCGACACGTCGAGGAGGAACACCATTCTCCTTGGCCGATCCACCGCCTCGCGAAACGCCCGGTGGATCGGCGTGCCGCCGTTACGGATGTTGCGTCGAACTGTTGCACGCAGATCGGGGCGCTTCCCCCGGCGACGGGCGGCCCGGGTTCGCCGCGACGGGCGGAGATCCGACGTGGCGCGCATCGCCGCGATGAGCCGGTCCGCCTCGACCCATTCCGCCTCGCTGAGCGTCGCCATGTCGCGCTGTTTTAGGACTTCGACCGCGGACCAGCGAAGCGTCTTCGTCTCCTGGCCGCTCTCCGTTTGCTCGTCGACGGCGGCACTGTCGTCCCCATCGTCGTCGTCGACGACCAGGGCTACCTGGTCGGCCACAAGCGGCGGCGACCCGGCGGCGACGACCCCCGCCCAGAACGCGGCGAACACCCGGCTGTAGGTGGCGAAGTCCTCGGGTCGGCGGATGAGCGTGGTGAGCCCTGCGAAGTAGAGACGCTCGGGATTTTCCAGGCCGACCAAGCGGAGCGCGTCGGCGAAGCCGAGGACCGAACCTGTAGGCACCGAGAGGCCGGCCCGGCGCAGCGCGCCTGCGAAACCCGCGACCACCCTGGCCAGATCGAAGGAGCCTTCGCCGCCCGGAGCGGTCAACCGGCCCGGCCGAGCGCCGCTCGTACCAGGTCGCTCACGCCGACGGCGCGGACACGGTGCTGGTCCTCCTGGTATTTGAGCACCGTGCCGAGGGTGAGCTCCACGGACCGCTCGTCGATCTCGCGCCGTCCTAGAGCGGCGAGCGCCGCGGTCCAGTCGATCGACTCGGCGACGCCGGGCGGCTTGTAGAGGTGCATCTCGCGAAGCGCCGCCACGGCCGCCGCAACCTGGCGGGCCAGCTCCGGCTTCGCGCCCGGCGCGCGGAGCTCGATGATCGCCACTTCACGCTCGAAGTCGGGATGCTCGACCCAGTGGTATAGGCAGCGCCTTTTGAGCGCGTCGTGGACGTCCCTTGTGCGGTTCGAGGTGACGATGACGACCGGCGGCTCGACGGCGCTGAAGGTACCCAGCTCAGGGACGGTGACTGCGTAGTCGGAGAGAAACTCGAGTAGGAAAGCCTCGAACTCGTCGTCGGCGCGGTCGACTTCGTCGATGAGAAGCACAGCCGGCGAACCCGGGGGCTGGTCGATCGCCGTGAGCAGCGGCCGGCGCACGAGGAACCGCTCGCTGTAGACCTGATCCTCCAGGGCGTCCCCTTCGACAACCGCGCCGGCACCCACGGCGTTGACCGACTCCGCTGCGCGGAGGTGAAGGAGCTGGCGCGCGTAGTCCCACTCGTAGACGGCCTGGGAGACGTCTATTCCCTCGTAGCACTGAAGGCGCAGCAGCCGGCCGCCCGTCCACGACGAGAGCACCTTTGCGACCTCGGTCTTGCCGACGCCGGCCTCG
>JAJZDJ010000126.1 GCA_021828685.1 Actinomycetes bacterium
ACCGGTCGAGACGCTGCTCCGCCTGGCGGCCATGTTCGTTGTCAACCGCCGGCACTTCGGCGGGTCGGCATCTGGCCGGGCGGGCACACCATCCGAAGAGCCCCAGGCCCGCGAGCGGTCGAGGGGGGCCCCGGTGTCCTGGTTTGGTCGAGAGCTCGGTCGTTCGGCCCCCGGCTCAGCCGTGTTCGGCCAGCGATGCGGCAGACCGTGCCACGCTCCGACACCTGGGCGGTCAGGGTCAGGGACAAGTAATAAGAGCAATGTTGGTGCAGCTACAGGTGCTCTAAACCAGAGCGACTAATAACAAGCGAGACCTTACCTATATATACCAATCGGCTCACCGGTTCTTAGTAGTAAGCGAGCATCATTTATAAGACCACACTAACAAAGTCCCATTAGAAACAGCACTTCGAGACTTAGAACGACACTAGGAATCGCCGTTATAAACCACATATACCAACAAACCCGCAGGTCAGAGGGGGTCCAGGCTGGCGCAGGGGAGCACAGCTTCGATGCCGGAACGACATTGCTTGCATTGTCCCGCCAGTGGGCGTACTCTGACTTCAGCCACCCGAACAGCTCGGGGGCAAAATGACAACGGGGAGACCGGTGGTAGCCAGTCTCCCCGTCCCAGGAACCACGTAGGCAGGCCCCCGTTGTCGTCGTGCAGCCTATCGCGGTCCTGGCAGCCCGGCGTCCGACGATCCTCGCCGGACAGCACGACAAGGAGGAGACGGTGACTCAGATCATCTTCGTCGGCGGCGATAGCCGCCAAGAGCGGACAGCACGCCAGCTTGCTCACAAGGGAGCGTTGCAAGGACTGGACGTGGTGTTCTACCACCCTGACTGGACCTCGAACTGGGGCAGGTTTGTGGAGAGGGTGAAGCGGCAGCTGGGCCCAACGTCGTTCCTCGTCCTCACTCAGGACGTCCCTACTGAGCTTGGGCACGCCTTGCGCCAACTAGCTCGGGACCGTCGTGTTCCTTGGCGCGGCGTCAAGGCACGGGGTCAGACGGCTGTGCTCCGCGCCCTCCGAGAAGCGGCAAAGGCTGCCCAGTGAGGTCAACGAGCATGTCCGCACAAGCACAAGGACGACCGTCACCTGGGCGCTCGCAGTCCTGGCAGCACCACGCTTCCACAGTACGGGACGACGCGTGGTCGTGCCCGGGCGCAGTTCGCGTCAAAGACTGGCACCCCTCAACTGGAGGCGGGCGATGAAGATCGACTGGACGAAGACGTCGCTTTCGGTAGAGGCCGTCACAGCCTCGTGGTCCAACCGCTCGTTGCGGCCCAACCCCGAGTACCAAAGGGGATGGCAGTGGAAGCGCAGCCAGCAGCAGCTTCTGATCGATTCCATGTTCCGCGGCTACCCATTGCCCCGCTTCTACTTCCAGCTCAAGGTGAGCCAAGACGCACTGGGCGCCGATGTCAACACGCTCGACATCATCGACGGCCAGCAGCGCATCATCGCGATGACCCAGTTCCGCCAGGACCAGTGGCCACTGCTGCAGCCCGCGAGCATGCCGCTCCCGCCGACGGTCAGAGACGCGCCGTGCGCATGGGGAGGGCTCACTTTCTCCGGCCTCTCGGCAGAACTGCAGGAGCAGTTCCTCGGCTTGGACCTGTCGATCGTGCTGATCGCCGAGGCGGGCACACCCGACGAGGTGAGAGACCTGTTCATCCGTCTGCAAGCCGGTACGCCGCTCACCCCCCAACAAGTCCGCGATGCGTGGCCCGGCAACGTGTCGCCCTACGTAGAGCTCCTAGCCGGGAAGCTGAACCGCAACGGCCGCTTCGGTCCCTTGTTCACGGCGATCGACCGCCGAGGGACAGGGCCCCGAGAGGACGTCGACTTGGTCGACGAAGGGATGGACGCCCGTCAGACCTGTGCCCAGTTGCTCTGCTTGTACCTAGCTGTTGAAGCGGGCAAGCCCTATCCGAACCTCGGCAGCAGGTCGATCGACAACCTGTACCACGAGAACACCGACCTGGACCCTCACGGTCCGCAAGCTGCCAAGTTCGAAGAGCTCTTGGCTGCCTGCCAGGAGGTGATCGTGGAACGGCGATCGCCGCAGTCGGTCCGGTCGACGGGCGAGATCCGGAGGACGGCTCGGGCAGCAGTGCGGAAGAACCGCCTGTTCAGCCTCTTCTTGTTCCTGCGGGACCTGCAGAACGGACCGGCTTCCTTGAAGCAAGCCCTCCCAGAAGTCGCCAGGCGCTTCTGGTCCGATATCGGCGACTCGGTCGAGCCCAAGGTGGGACGCGTTGTGTCCCCGACCACGATCGCGGAGAACGTGACCTGGTTCCGCAACGAGAAGATGGGCGGGCTCACGTTCCCCGAGCTCGACTCGCTACGCCTGTTCAGCCAGGCACAACGAGCTGACATCTACGCCCGGTACGGTGGCCTGTGCGCGATCTGCGGTCAGGCCCTAGAGGCGGAGGACGCGGAGTACGACCACGTCGTCCCCTGGATCTCCGGTGGCCGGACCGAGGTTAGCAACGGGCGGCCGGTCCACAGCCGATGCCACACGCGAGGCACGGGAGCGGTGCAGCAAAGGTAGATGGGCCAAGCCGGCGACAGGCCTGACCTCCGTCGCTCGCGAACAACAGCCCAATGAGGTGTCGGGGGTTCCCGCTGCCACAGAACACGACTTCGAGCGCTGGCCCGCATCGCACCTCGTCTCGCCGGCGCTCGAAGGCTCGGCGGCACCTACCTGAAGCGAGCGGGCACGTTCTGGCCGCACGCCCCTCAACGGGCGCTGGAGGCGAGCGCCGGGGTCCTGCACTGGAACCGGGAACGGGACCGGGCTGCATGCTCCTGGCCTACGCCGAGGACCACCCACCGGCGTCGTCGAGGCTGACTGCGTCGGCACGGACTGTCGCGCTCCTGGCGGACGACCACCTCCATGGCTGCAGGAGCACGTGGTGGGCTACCAGGTCGACCGGCAGCACCGTACCCGAGCTTGCCGGTAGACGCCCGTACGCCAATCGGCAACAGGAGGCCCCCTGGTCCGGGTCGCGGCTCTGGTGGAAGCACGCCGTCGATGTCCCTACAAAATCAAAAGCTCTCTTCCATCAAGGACCCAGGAGTGCAGATTGTCGGCCTCCTGAGACCGACGCCGCGCGATCGCCGGTTCGGGCTCATCGCCACGCCGTCGATGATGATGTGGTTGTTGTCGTTCTGCGCCAGCAGCACGCGCACCGGTGCCGTCGTTAGGGGGTGGCCTGCGGATGGCTGAGCACGCAGGAACGAGCAGCGCGAAATGTGGGTTCGGGTGCTGCGCTTGACGCTGTCGGAGCCTTGCCATCTGGGCGGTCCGTGCTCTCGACGTCAGCACGAAGCTACAGCTCAGGCTGGCGAGTGATGAAGTCCGCCATGCCCGGGACTGTGAAGGCGACGACACCGTGCTCGGGGGCGTAGACGAGACCCTTGGCAATGAGGTGTGCCCGGGCAGGACCGAGGCTGGTGACCCTTCGTCCCAGTCGGGTCGCGACGTCGCCTGATCCGCTGCCTGGGTCCCCGTCTATCGCCATGGCCCGCAGGTATCGCTGTTCGGACCGCGTGGCTCGGTCCCAGCGAGACCGGAAGAACCCAGCGTCAAGTGTCGCCCAGCCGTGCGCGACGCCGATTCGGGCGTCTGTGAGCGTGATCGTGGTTGGACCAGAAGCCTCGTTCCAGGTGTCCTGGCCGAACTGTTGCAAGAAGTAGGGATAGCCGCCCGCCTCGCGCACGACAAGCGAGATTGCATCGTCGCTCCAAGAGACGCCCTCGAGGGCAGCGGGCTCAATGAGGACTCGAGCCGCGAGCGGGTTGTCGAGGTGCTCGATGGGATAGAAGGCGAAGAGGCGTTCAGAGTATGACTTCGCCTCGGCCAAGATACGCGGGATGCTAGGAAGGCCAGCGAGGCCTATGAGCAGGGCCCAGCCATCCCGCCCTGCGGTGTGCGCGATCGAGCAGAGCGCTGCAAGTTCATCCTCGTCCAGATCTTGTGCTTCGTCGATGAGGATGGCCAACCCCCTCCTCTCCTCTGTTGCGGCCGCCGCGATGTCGTGCAGCAGCTTGAGGAGGTCGGTCTCTAGGACTCCCGTGTCGGCGCCGCCGCCTCCGATGTCGGAAAGGTCAAGCCCGAAGCTCCAGGTCCCGCTCATGTCGTAGGAGGCCTTGAAGCTCACTGCCGTCTTCAGCGCCCGGAGAAGCCTCCTGCCGGCCGACGGCCGGGCGAGATCGGCCAGCGGGCCGTGCAGTGCCTCGCCGAGGGCCTCCCGGAGGGGCTTGCCGACGCCGGCCTCGAGGCGCGCGACGATCCATGAACGGTTGAGAGCACGGCGGGAGAACTCGGTCAGCAGGACGGTCTTCCCGACGCCACGAAGTCCGTAGAGGACGGGCGGTTGAGCCGTGCGCCCCTGCTCGATCCGTTGGAGAGCAACGTCCCAGTGGCTCAGCTGAGTGTCGCGTCCGACCAGGGCGGCCGGTGGGCAGCCGGCACCGGGCGAGTACGGGCTCCGCACAGCGTCCATGACGCTCTACCAATCCATGGCTGAGTATTTTGTATCAGTATAGTCTGCTATAGATAGGTACAGGTCATGCGGCCGCGACTTCCGGGTTGAACCCCCCCGCCCACGCCGAACGACCGCGGGCGGGAGTTGGGCGCCGAGCCACCGCGCGGGCCGAGTGGTGGCGCTGGCCCGGAGCGGGTGCAGAACGGCCCGGCCGGATCACGACCCCTGCGTTGAAGGCAACGCGCCAGATCGGCACCTCGGGTCCTGCGACGTCAGGCTGCGTGGACCTTATGCCCAGGGGTTCAGGACGTCGAGCTCTCCGAACCGCTCGAAATCCCTGGCGTTGCGGGTGACGACGATGAGGCGGTGCTCCAAGGCCGTAGCGCCGATCAGGGCGTCGCGAAACGGTGCCGGGTCGGGCACGTGCAGCCGAGCCGCCCGACGGGCGATCGCTTCGTCGATGGGGAGCACCCGGTCGGCGAAGGCCGAGGCGACGCTCGTGTCCAGCCAGACGCGCAGCAGTGCGCCCTTGCGCGGGTCGGAGCGTTCCGCCAGCAGCACCCCGTGCTCGAGCTCGTGGAGGGTGATCGCCGAGAGGAACAGCTGCGCAGCGGGTGTCGAAGTCGCCCACTCCGCTACGCCGGGGTGGGCCTTGCCGGCGCGGACCTTGCGGAGCTCCGACACCACGTTGGTGTCGAGGAGGTACATCAAGCGAAGCCGGCCGCCTGCGGAAACTCCCGGGAGGGCTCTACCACCAGCTCGACATCTTCGACACCGGCTGGCTCTGCGAGCCGGTCCAGCAAATCGACGCCCAGGAGCTCCTGGTAGGCCGCGAAGGTGAGCAGCACGTGGGCGGGCTCCCCGCGGTCGGTGATGAAGACCGGTCCGTCCGCAGCCGCCTTCTTGGCCCGGCTGGTGTCCTGGTTGAACTCTCTGCTCGACATCTGTGACGCCACCTTCCACCTCCCTTGTAGCTACGTGGCTACTTCAGCGTACCGGATGGAGTCGGATCGCCACGGCGGGCTGATCGACCCGCCAGAACGACAGTGACGGCAGGCCAGACAGCCCGGCAGAACGGCACTTCTCGGTCCGGTCCACAGGTCATGGCGGGCTCCGGGAGGTCGGCGTGCTCGGCGTCTGAGCGTCAGAGGGCGCGCCGGGCATTGAGCCAGGGGTGACCGGGATGGGCGGCCTCCAGGGCACCGGTCAGCCAGCGCCGCTGTTCCCGATCGAGGCGCGCACATACAGTGACGGCGGGGTACTGCATGGTCCCGAGCACTCGAAGCGGTGCAGAAGGGATCACTGGGACGACGGTGCTCCGCCCCGGGCCAAGGGGGGCGAACGGCACATCCGGGCCGGGCCGTGCCGGTGACCACTACCCGCGTCGTCTACTCAGGGAGATGCCGTTCGTGCTCCCTACGCGGGTGGGAGCCGGCTGATGATGCGGTCGGCGATGTCGGTCATGCGCCGTTGGTCGCGATGGCCGGGGCGGAGGAGGAGGTCTGGGAGGGTCGCTCGCCAGCAGACGACGACGCCTCTGACCGTCCAGGGGCGACGGTCGAGCAAGCCGAGAGTCACGCCGACGAAGCGGAGCGCTGGCCGTACGACGGTGTCGCCAAGCAGCTCGGCGCCGACGCGCTGCACGGTCTCGACCTGCCAGGCCATGTCTCCCGTCAGCCTCGTCTCGTCACGGCCACCGACGATGAGGCGCTCGTCTCGACTGAGCAGCCCGCCCTTGTTGCGGAACTCGAGCTTCTTGCCGGTCCGGACCTTCGTGTCGATGACCCACACTCCAGCCGGGATCACGGCGATATGGTCGATGTTGCCCCGGCCGCCCGGCTTGCGGCGGTCGTGGAGGGCGATGATCCCGGTGATGGCGTCCAGCGCCTCACCGACCTTCTGCTCCCCCGGGGTACCGGTCACCCAAGCCTGGACATGCTGAGGCGCTGGCCGAGCCCGGACCTTCGGGGTCAGCGCCGAATATGCGACCCTCGACGGGCCGCCTCCTAGCCCGCGGTAGGGGACACGTCGACGGAACAATATGGGCGCGCGTTCCCCGACACCTCGCAGCCCGTGCGGCCGGCCCCGGCGGAGCGCGACCCGTCGCTCGGTCGCGCGAGGCTGGCCCGCTCGGTAGTGGTGTCTTCAAAGCGCGGATCGGACACACTGGCCTGGTGAGGCACACCTGCGGGAGTGTCGGGCTGGGACTGGTACGTATCCAGAGGGGTCTGTTCCCCGTCGAGGTGCTGCTAGGCGGGGCCCGGCGGTGAGCGGTCCGCCGGGAGCGCGCTCTCCCCAAACGTTGAGCGAGGGCGATCGTCGCGCAGTCGCTGCGTGGGCCGCCGACTGCGCCGAGCGGGTACTTCCCCTGTTCGAGACCGAAGCCCCCGGCGATGACCGACCCCGGAAGCTGATCGCCAGGGCCCGCGCCTACGCCCGCGGAGAGCTGGCCACCGCCGAGGGGATCCGCGTCCGCTTCACCGACGGCGTCAGCGTGGGCGAGGTCGACGCCCCCGCCGCTGCAGCCGCGGCTCGAGCCGCCGGCCAGGCCGCCGCTGTCTGCCACATGGGAGCACACGCTCTCGGCGTCGCCGCCTATGCCGTCAAAGCCGTGAGCCTCGCCCACCCGGATCAACCTCAGGCCAGCCGGGACGAGATGCACTGGCAGCTCAAGCACATGTCGCCCACCGTCCGCTCTGCGCTGCGAGCCCTGCCCCCCGTCGGAGAGAACACATCGGGCCCCCTCGGCCCTGGGCTCCTCGCCTCGGGCCAGCTCGCTACGACGATACGCACCCTCCAAGCCGACCTCGCCAGCATCAACCCCCCAGAGCCGGAGGGTTGAGACCCCGTCCCGTGCCTCCGGCACTCGACCGCCGCTTCCCCGGCCTGCGTCCTGGAACGAACCGCCCTCATCCCCCAGCAATGCAACCACGGCGGATGCACGACCACGACGGCGTAGACGGTCACCAGCGTCCGGTCGGCGCCTCCAGTCCCAGGCAGTACCAGCCAACCGCACTGATCACTCACGGTGACGAGGGGCCAGCGGCCCGCCGTCGATGCGCTCGGGTCAGTCGTCGGTGCTGTGCTGACAAGCCTCCACCCAGATGCCTCTCATTGATAATGCTTGTAGGCGTTGCGGCCCGGCCGTAGCGTCTGGAGGGCCGATGGGCCAGCTCCCGAACCGTCTGCCGACCGCCTGCGGCCTGGCTTTAGAACGAGGTGCCAGCCCATCGGGCCTCGCCCGCGGTGTGGCTCAAAAGAGGCGCGAGCGCCCGTCACCGTAATGAGACATGCCTGCCGCGGCCCCACTTCCCCGAGGACAAAGGAGCACGTGATGGCAGTAATGATCGGTGTCGACCCCCACAAGGGGTCGCACACCGCGGTGGCGGTCGACCAAGCGGAACATGTGCTGGGCGAGCTGCGGGTGCGCTCGTCAGGGGACCAAGTGCAGCGGTTCATGAGCTGGGCCGCACAGTGGCCCGAACGGTCCTGGGCCGTCGAAGGCGCCGGCGGGCTCGGCTACCTGCTGGCCCAACAGTTGGTAGCAGCAGGAGAGACAGTGTTGGACGTGCAGCCCAAACTGGGTGCGCGGGTGCGACTTTTGGCTACTGGGAACGTGAACAAGAACGACCCCAACGACGCCCGCTCGGTGGCTATCGCCGCCCTGCGGTCGAAGGAGCTGCCCCAGGTGGCAGCCGAAGACCAGGCGGCTGTGATGAAGCTGTGGTCCAAACGGCGCCGGGACCTGGGTTCCCTGCGCACCCAGGTGGTCTGCCGCCTCCATGCGGTGCTCTGCGACCTTGTCCCCGGCGGCATGCCGGGCAGGGAGGTGTCGGCAACCCAAGCCGCCAGGGCCTTGGAGGTCCTCGAGCCGACGGGGGCGGTGGCGCAGGCCCGCTACGAGCTCGCCATGGACTTCCTGGCTGACCTGCGCCGCATAGACGCGCAAATGGCTGAGGCCAAGAAACGCCTCGAGGTGGCCGTCAAAGCCTCGGGCACGACGCTCACCGAGGTCTTCGGCGTCGGGCCGTACGTTGCCGCCACCGTTATCGGCTACGTCGGCGATGTAGCCCGTTTCGCCGACAGCGACCACTTCGCTTCATACAACGGCACCGCGCCGATCGAAGTGTCATCAGGCGGGCACAAGGTTTTCCGTCTCTCACGGCGGGGCAACCGCAAGCTCAACCATGCCGTGCACATGGCAGCCGTTACCCAGGTCGCCCACCGCCACAGCGACGGCCGGGCCTACTACGAACGCAAGCTCAAGGAGGGCAAGACCAACAAAGAAGCGGTGCGCTGCGTGAAGAGGCGCATCAGCGACGCCATCTTCGCCCACCTGGTCGCCGACGCCAAACGCAAGGCACAAGCCGCCCAGCCGGGCCCGGGAGGGCAAAGGGGGAACGGCTCTGTCTCCAGCGCGGCCGGCTCGCACCCCCAACGCCGGCACTTCGGACAAGCCACTCCCGAGCCCGCCCAAAGCATAGGTCGCCCTCCCACTTCAAGGGCCCCGCGAACCCGCCTGACAGTGGGAAAGAAATCTCGTAAAGCCTCTTGACACAAAGAGGCCTCGATACGCGCTAGTCGAAACTGC
>JAJZDJ010000127.1 GCA_021828685.1 Actinomycetes bacterium
CTACCAGCCAGTAGCCCATCCCACCTGCGGATGACCGGATACCTACGATCGGGGCGTTTAGGTGCATCCCTCCGAGGGAGCCGTAGAAGGCGGCATTCCCGAAGCTGAACACGCCTCCGTCTGCTGCTACCAACCAGTAACCCATGCCGCCGGGGGCTGTGGCGATTCCGACGATCGGGGCATTCAGGTGCATACCGGCGAGGCTTCCAAATGAGGGCGCGTCACCGAAGTTGTAGACGGCGCCGTTGGCAGCGACGAGCCAATAACCCTGGCGGTCAGGCGTCTGGGCCATGGCTACTATCGGCGAGGAGAGGTTCATTCCTGCGGCCGAACCGAAGAACCCTGCGTCGCCGTAAGTGAAGACCCCGCCGTCTTTCGCCGCCAGCCAGTAGCCGTTGTTCGGGACGGTCAGCTCATGGAGGTTGTTGTCGTTGGCGTTGTCGTAGTAGATGGCAATGCCGCCCGCAGCGTTGGCGGTCGCGGTGAGGCCAAACAGACCCCCGGGCGCCTCGCTCGGCGCTAGGTTCCTTGTGGCAACGACCGTGCCGGAGGTGGTGAGCTCGATCAGGTCGTTATTGGTGGCACCGTTTACGACGAGCAGGTCACCGTTCGCCGGGTCGATAGTTATCTGCTGAGGGCTCGAAAGCGGCCCCCCGCTCAGCACCGTCTGTGGAGTCGACATTCCGGTAGCGCTGTTCGCATTCGGGATCGCCACGATCGAGTTATTGGCATCGTTCGTCACGTAGAGGGTGTCGTTGGCGGCGTCGAAGACCATCCCGCGGGGGCCAACGGGAGCGGCCGCAGTCGACGAAGCGCTCGTGGTGCCTGCGGGTGTCGCGGTAAGTCCGGACGCGAGCTCGGTGTTGGCGAAGCTCTGAGCGGGATTATCGCGCCACACTGTTCCGCCACCCGCTCCAGTCGTGGCGTTACCTGCATCCGGCCAGTAGAACTGCACCTGCCCTCCGACGTCGCTGACTGCTTGGCCCCACATGCCAGGGGCGTACGGCATGCCGGTGAGGGACTTGACGAGTGAACCAGCCGGAGAAATGATCCCGATTCCTGAGTTAGATCCGTCGAGCGCACCGTTCGCAGAATCGGCTGCCCCGTAGTAGCCGACCCAGACGAAGTCGTTGGCAGGGTTGATCGCGATACCAACAGGGCCGGTGATGCTTGTGCCGCTGTAGAACAGAGTCGAAGCACCAGTCTTCGGGTTGATCTGGATGATCGAGGTCCCCGACCCCGACGAGCCAGCTGCATTGTTGAAGTCGGCTACGAGAACGTCGCCCGCTACGAGGTTGCCTGCAGTTAGGGGAACGACGGCAAGGTCGTAAGGGTTCGTATCGCCGTTCGGGGCGACCGTGGAGGAGATCACCGTGTCGACCAGGCCGTTGATGTTTCCTGTCATGGCGGCGGCGTGTGCTGTAGTCCTGCTCTGAGCGGCGGCCGGCGGTGTTCCTGCGGCCGACGCGTGGGGGACGGCGATGAATGCAGCCGTAATGCCTGCTGACGCAGCTACGACGGTGATGCGCTTGGCGCGCGAGTACCGGTTGCGGCCTCGACCGCTCAGTTGGGATCCGCTTGTGGGACTTGCGGGGACGTCGTTCAAAGTTCCTCCGTCGATCTAGGTGCCTGGCAAGAGAGTGATACCACTCGACATACCTACGAACGGCGAAGCGTTTCGGATTGGAGGAGTTGCCGGAGCGAATCCGGACGGCCGGCGGGTCGGGGCGAGGTTTAGGCCGAGCAGATTGCGCGCCGCCGCTCGGCGGCGGCGACCGCGTTGCGGAGTAGCATCGCAACGGTGGTCACCCCTACGCCGCCTAGGCGTGGGGTCACCCATGCCGCCACCTCGGCGCAGGATTCGTCGACGTCGGAGAAGGCCTTGCGTCCCTGCCAGGTCAAGCCGCCTCCGATCACCACCGAACCTGGCCGTATAGCGTCACGGGTGATCATGTTGGCAACGCCAGCGGCGCCGACGACGATATCAGCCGAGCGGGTCAGTTCCCGCCAGTCGGCGACGCCGGTGTGGACGACCGTGACGGCGGCGTTTGCGCCCGGCTCCTTGAGCGACATGAGCATCGACAGCGGCCGCCCGAGCGTCGGGCCGCGCCCTACGATGACGAGCTTTCGTCCGGCCACAGGGATCTCGTAATGAGCCAGCATTGCCTGGATCCCGAGGGGCGTGCACGGCCGCGGTGCTCCTGGCTCGCCGAGAGCCAACAGCCCCAGGTTCGTCGGGTGAAGCCCGTCCACGTCCTTCGCAGGGTCCATAACCGACATGGCCTCGTTGAAGTCGAAACCTGCCGGGACCGGGTGCTGCACGATGTAGCCGTCCACGGCGTCGTCGAAGTTCAGTCGCTCGATCGCGCCGAGAAGGTCTGATTGAGTGCCGTCTGCAGATAGACGGACATCGAACGAAGCGATGCCTACTTTCTCGCAGAACTCGTGCTTCTTCGCGACGTATCCCGCGCTCGCTGGGTCGTCTCCTACCAGGACGGTTGCGAGGCCGACCTTGTGGCCTCGCCTGGTGAGCTCGGCCACCCGCTTCGAAACGTCCTCGAGGACAGCCTGCTCGACCGGTGCGCCGGCCATGACTGACGCCGGCATTAGTGCTGGAACTGCCTTTCTCCGGTGAAGACCATGACGAGTCCGTGCTCATCTGCTGCAGAGATCACCTTGTCGTCGCTCACCGATCCTCCCGGCTGGATCACCGCGGCGACACCGGCTGACGCGCACGCATCGAGGCCGTCACGGAACGGGAAGAAGGCGTCGCTTGCGGCTGCGCCCCCTTTCGCCCTTCCGGCGGCGCGAGTCGCGGCGATCTCGCCTGGCGTCACCCTGTTCTGCTGGCCTCCCCCGATCCCGACCGCCATGCCGTCAGCGGCGAGCACAATCGCATTGGATTTCACCGACGCGCACACCCTCCAGGCGAGTTGCATGTCGCGCAAGTTCTCGTCGGTTGGCTGAGCTTTCGTCACCACCCGCCATTCGCCGGGCGTCGAATCGAAGCGGTACTGGTCCTGGACCAGCCAACCGCCGCTCATCTGGCGGAGATGCAATGGCTCGTCGCTCGGGGGCGGAGCCGAGAGGACCCGCATATTTTTACGCTTCGCGGCGAACAGCGCCAACGCTGCCGGTTCGAAGCCTGGCGCTATAAGAACGTCTGCTTTCGCGTTGGCGACCATCTCCGCGGCGACCTCCTCGCCGACGACGCCGCCGAGCGCGACGATACCTCCGAACGCCGACATCGGGTCGCAGTCGAACGCCCGGTTGTAGGCGGTGAGGGCATCCTGGGCGACAGCGGCTCCGCATGGGTTAGCGTGCTTGACGACTACCGCCGCTGCCGGCCCGAGGTCCGCAAGCTGGTGGACAAGGCGCCACGCAGCGTCCGCGTCGTAGAGGTTGAGATACGACAACGCCATGCCGCCGTGCTGAACGACGCCGTCCCACCAGTTGAGTTCGCCGACCTTGCGGTAGCGGGCGCCGCGCTGGTGGGGATTCTCTCCATAGCGCAGATCTTCGACGCGCTCCAGGGACAAGTGCAGTGTTGCAGGCAGGGACCGGTTCGTGTCGACGCCATGGCTGTCGCTGCTGGCAGCGGCTGCGTTGCTCTCGCTAGTCGCAAACCAGTCTGCTATCGCCGAATCGTAAGCGGCAGTGTGCGCGAAGGCCTTCGCAGCGAGTCGGCGTCTCAGGCCGGCACTGAGCGCGCCTGACTCACGCAGCTCTGAAAGCACTTCGCTGTAGTCGGCCGGATCGACAAGAGATCCCACGTGCGCCCAGTTCTTCGCCGCTGCGCGCACCATGGTGGGGCCGCCCACATCGATCAGCTCTATCGAAGGGTTCGAGCGGAAAGGGTAGAGGTTGCAGACCACGAGCCCGATCGGATCGATCGACTCACTTTCCAAATCGGCTTGGTGCGCTGGGTTGGACAGGTCGGCGAGGATGCCGCCGTGGATTCGGGGATGGAGAGTCTTCACCCGTCCGCCGAGCATCTCGGGTGCGCCGGTAACCGACTCGACGGTGTTGTGGGCGATACCCGCCGCTTCGAGGGCGCTTGCCGTGCCCCCGCTCGCGATCAGATCGTGTCCGAGCAGAACCAGGGAGCTTGCGAAGTCTTCGAGGCCGGTCTTGTCGTAGACCGAAAGCAGGACCCTCATCGATGGTCTCCTTTGCGTGTCGTGGTAGGTCGGGGTGAGGCCCGCAAGAAAAGCACGGATCGTCTCAGGGTAGAGTCGGCGCTCCACCGTTTTGATCCTCTCGTGAAGGCTCGCTTCGGTGTCGTCGGCCAGGACTGTTACAGCTTCTTGGGCGAGGATAGGCCCGTCGTCGACCGCCTCGGTCGCCACATGAACGGTGGTTCCGGTCACCCTCACCCCGGCAGCGAGAGCGTCGCGTACGGCGTGCCAGCCCTTAAAGGCAGGCAACAGCGCTGGATGGGTGTTTAGAACCCGCCCCGGGTATCGCTCGAACATCGGCGCTGCGAGGACCGTCCCGAAGCCCGCCATAGCCACCACGTCGATGCGGTGGGCGTCGAGGGTCTCACATACCTGGGCTGTGTAGGCGACACGATCGAAGCCCGCGGTGAAATTGCTGCGCTCCACCACCACGGCTGGCACCCCTGCGCCGGCTGCCAGGTCGAGCGCAGCGCAGGGCCGGTCGACGAGCACCAACGAAACCTGCAGGCGCGCGGCAAGGATCGCAGATAGGACGGTACCTGTTCCGGACGCAAGGACGCCGAGCCGAGGCGGGGGTAAATCCACGCAACAAAGCTACTAGGCGACGGAACGCTGCCTATTCTGTGGAAATGGCGCGTATCGGTGACCTGCTAGCCGCAGGGCGTACCTTTTCCTTCGAGTTCTTCCCTCCGCGCGACGACGCCGAACATGCCGTCCTGGTCGACACGCTCATGGACCTGCAGCCGCTTCGACCGTCTTTTGTCTCAGTCACCTACCGGGGTGGGCGAATATCGCGCCGACGAACCTACGACCTGGTGGTCGCGATGCTGGCGACCACGTCTCTCACCCCGATGGCCCACCTCGTGTGTGCAGCGCACAGCCGCTTGGAGCTCGCCGAGATCCTCGTCGATTTACGAAAGGCCGGGGTGGAGAACCTGATGGCCTTGGGCGGGGATCCCCCCGACGACCCGGCGATGGGGGAGGGCGAGTTGCGTTACGCAAACGAGCTGGTGGAGCTCGCCCGGGCGATCGGTGGCTTCTCGATCGGCGTCGCCGCACACCCCGCCGGGCACCCCCGGTCCTTGGATCTGCAATCGGATCGGAACCGTCTAGTCGAGAAGCTGGCGTTCGCGGACTTCGCCGTGACGCAGTTTTTCTTCCGGGTCGAGGATTACCTGAACCTCGTGGAGGACCTCGAAAAGCGAGGGGTGGATAAGCCGATCCTTCCAGGGATCATGCCGGTCACGAGCCTTTCGGCGATTCCGCGTCGGGCGCAGATGGGCGCAGCCGTGCCGGCCGACATGGTCGCCACCCTCCAAGCCGCGGCCAGCCCGCGTGAGGTCAGGAAAGTTGGAATCGAGCTCGCTACCGAGCTCTGCCAGGACCTGCTCGACGCTGGCGCTCCGGGGTTGCACTTTTACACGCTGAACCGCTCGAAGGCCACGATCGAGATCTACGACCGCCTCGGACTTGCGCGGCCGGTGGGGCGCTGAGGACTGCGCGGGCTCGGGCTCGCGAAGCCGGTGGGGCGCTCCGGGCCACGTCGGATAGAGTCTGGTGTGTATGGCTGACAAGATCACGATGCAATCCGACGGCACCCTCGCAGTTTCCGACGAGCCGATAATCCCCTATATCGAAGGTGACGGTACGGGCGTCGATATCTGGCCTGCGGCGCAGACCGTGTTGGACGCTGCGGCGGCCAAGTACGCCAAGAGGATCGCCTGGAAAGAGGTGCTTGCCGGCGAGAAGGCCTTCAACGAAGTCGGCGACTGGCTTCCCCAGGAGACGGTAGATGTCTTTCGCGAGTACCTGATCGGGATCAAAGGCCCCCTCACCACGCCTATCGGTGGTGGATTCCGTTCGCTGAACGTGGCGTTGCGACAGCTTCTCGACTTGTACGTCTGTCTCCGCCCCGTACGGTGGTTCGAGGGAGTACCATCCCCAGTAAAGCGCCCAGATCTGGTCGACATGGTCATCTTCCGGGAGAACACCGAAGACATCTACGCGGGTCTCGAGGTTCAGGAAGGCACCGCCGAGGCGAAGCGACTAATCAGCGTGCTCCACGACGAGTTCGGCTGGGACATCCGCGCTGACAGTGGTGTCGGAATCAAGCCGGTGTCGGAGACCGGTTCGAAGCGTCTGGTTCGTGCCGCTGTCAACTACGCCGTAAGCCACGGGCGTAAGTCCGTGACCCTCGTACACAAAGGGAACATCCAGAAGTTCACCGAAGGCGCCTTCCGGAATTGGGGCTACGAGGTCGTGCGCGACGAGTTCGATGACGTGGCCGTCGGATGGGACGACTGCGACGGCAAGCCAGGGGACCGCATCCTCGTCAAGGATGCAATCGCCGACATCACGCTTCAGCAGGTACTGACCCGCCCCGACGAGTTCGATGTAATAGCGACCACCAACCTGAACGGTGACTACCTCTCCGACGCGCTGGCCGCGCAGGTCGGCGGGATCGGTATCGCTCCGGGCGCCAACATCAACTACGTGACCGGCCACGGCATCTTCGAGGCGACGCACGGCACAGCACCGAAATATGCGGGCCTCGACAAGGTCAACCCTGGTTCGGTCCTGCTTTCAGGGGTCATGATGTTCGAGCATCTCGGATGGCAGGAAGCCGCCGACGACATCGTGTCCGCGATGGAGGCCACGATCGCGGACAAGATCGTGACCTACGACTTCGCCCGTCAAATGGACGGCGCCACCGAGGTCAAGACTTCGGAGTTCGCTTCGGCGATCGTCGACCGCCTGTAGCTCGACCCCCGGGGGAGGTCGAGCGGAGACCTCGACGCCGGGAGCTGCTCGACTTCAGGCGAGCTACAGGGAAGGCCGGGAAGCTTCAGGGTATGAGCCCGAGTGCGCGCACGGCGTCGCGCTCCTCGGCGAGCTCGGCGACCGTCTTGTCGATTCGATCCTGAGAGAACTCGTCGATCGTCAGGCCCCGGACGATGCTGTACTGTCCGGCGCTTGTCGTCACCGGAAACGACGAGATGAGACCTTCGGGAACCCCGTAGGACCCGTCGGAGGGCACGCTCATCGACACCCAGTCGCCTTCGCTCGTGCCTGCGATCCAGTCGTGGACGTGATCTATGGCGGCGCTGGCGGCGGAGGCGGCGCTCGACGCCCCGCGGGCTTCGATGATCGCAGCGCCTCGTTGCTGAACCACGGGGATGAACTCGCTGACCACCCAGTCGTGGTCGCCGATCACCTCTGGTGCGGGGGCGCCCCCGATGCGGGCATGGGTGATGTCGGGGTATTGCGTTGCCGAGTGGTTACCCCAGATGGCCATGTTGGTGACGTCGCTGACCGTCCGGGCGGACTTCGCTGCCAGCTGCGCCTTGGCGCGGTTCTGATCGAGGCGTGTCATGGCTGTGAATCGCTCGGAGGGTATTGCCGGGGCGTTGTGCATCGCGATCAGTGCGTTCGTATTCGCAGGGTTGCCGACCACGAGAACCTTGATGTCCTGGGCGGCGTTGTCGGATAGCGCCTTTCCTGCCACGGAAAAAATTGCCCCGTTCGCTTCCAGGAGGTCCTTGCGTTCCATCCCCTTGCTTCGCGGGCGGGCCCCTACGAGCAGCGCTATGTTCGCGTCGGCGAAGGCGACGTTCGGATCGTCGGTGGCTACCACATCTGCGAGAAGCGGGAAGGCGCAGTCGTCGAGTTCCATCACGACCCCCCGGAGGGCGGAAAGCGCCGGCGTCACTTCTAGAAGCTGCAGGATGACCGGCTGGTCCGGTCCCATGATCGCACCGCTTGCAATGCGGAACAGCAGGCCGTAGCCGATCTGTCCGGCGGCACCTGTCACAGCAACTCTAACTGGCGTTGCAGTCATATCTTGTTTCGAGCCTCCATCGAAAGCGCGGTAATCGCGGCGGTTGTCCGATCACCGACGATAGGCCGCGTCCTACGCGGTCGGCCAACCAGGGACGAAGCGGACTGTCGGCGTCCCTCGCTAGGAGCGGATCGTAGGCGGCGAGACGACCCCGAGCCGGTGAAGGTACCCGAGTTTCTGTTCGACTGCGTTGCGCCAGGCTGACAGATCCTTGTCGAAATGGTTCCTGTCCCCGTCTTCGAAGGCGTGTTCGAGTTCGTCGAAGGCCGCATCTTCCGCGTCGAGCAGCGCCCGATAGCGGGTGAGGAACTGGTCGTCGATTACTTCCGACAGCGTCACTTGCCCTACCTCCTGCGTCGTGGTTCGCCCAACTTAGTCGCTCGGCCGCCCGCCCGCTCGGTCCCGCCGGTTGGTTGTGGCGGTAGGCGGCTCGGCTTTGAGAACTCCAGATCGTTATCCGCCTGGCGCGAAGTTCGTGATACGGCGGACCTCGGCGGGCAGCGGATCAGCGAACTCGGCGCCATCTGCCAAAAGGATCGAAGAAGGATTGCCTCGGACGCGGAGTTTGCCGTCCAGCAGCGCCTGGCCTGCAATCAGTCGCCCTGAGGCGATCTCCAAGGCCGCATCCCAGTGACAGGTGACGGTCAAATCCGGGTCAGACGCGTCTGCGGGCACGGGCCACGCGACCCAAGAAATCCCACCTGCTGCTTGCACTCTGTAGCGGACCGTTCCCTCCGGGGTGCCCTCGACGATTTGCTCCACTACGAATGTTTCGCCGGCCGGCTCGGGCGCGACCCGGGCGCATTCGACGACCTTCTCGAACCATTTCTTTGAGAGGAAGGCCAACATTTGCTCCCCGGGCTGCGAGGAGCGGGAGTCGGGGTGGTCTGGCTTTTTTTCCGTCATCTCGACACCATCATCGGCCTGCGAGGATCGCAGATCCAGTCACACGACGACAGAAGCAAGGTACCTGTTCGACGCTCGTCCTCCGGCCCAGCCGAGCGCGAGCTCGACCACGAGCCGGCCGGTG
>JAJZDJ010000128.1 GCA_021828685.1 Actinomycetes bacterium
GCGGGAACCGCCGACGGCGAGCGAGCGAATAAACCGTGGAACGCCACCTTGGCGAACCCCGACCGTGGTGAGCTCAGCGCCGATAGCTACGACCACCTCGACCTTCGCTGTAGTAGCGAGGCCGGACGGCGGCTGCGGTACTGCCCTCATGAGCGCAAGCTGCGAGGCGTCCATCACTGTCGCCTGCAACCCTGCGGCTGTGAGTACTTCAAGGTAGTTGTGCAGGACTTCGCGGTGCGCTGCGACCAGCAACACCCTCTGCGTCGACTTCCCGGAGGAGTCGGTGACAGGCTCTCCGAGGAAGCCGAAGTCGAAGCTGGCGTCGTCCATCGGGATCGGGATGAGCTCCCGGCCGTCGAAACGCAGGCTGGAACGCGTCTCGTCGACATTCATGGCAGCAACATCGGCTTGGCGGACGAAGACCCTCGGGCCCGAGACTCCGAGGACGACGTTGGAACTCTTGAATCCCGTCTCGGCCCACAGCCTGCGAAGGGCCTCGGCGACACCGACCGGGTTGTTGATCTCGCCGTCGACGACGTAGCCTCGGGGAAGCCCGACCTGGCCGTAACGGCGCAGCGATCGGCGGCCGTCTCCCGAGACGACGATCTCGGCCGCCCGGATAGCGGACGAGCCGATGTCGAGTCCTATCGTCACCGACTCCACGGTCGGCCTCCGCTACGTCGTGGCGTTCTCATCGAATATTTTATCGGTTGAAGAGTTGCGGGCTTTACTTGAAGACTCAGGGGCGGAATACGACGAAGTGAGCCCCGCCAAAGGCGGGGCTCACTTCTAGTTTTGAATCTCTGTTCGTCTTCACCAACTCTGGCGTCACACGGCGGGAGTCAGTTCAGCTTGTAGGCAGGTTGCCTTCCAGTCCGGTGTCGCCGACCTGGAAAGCAGTCTCTCTACTAGAATGACTGGTAGAGCGTACCCGGATTGGTACCGAAGTTCTGTGCTGCCGAACCCGCGATCGGGGCGGTCGCGCTGCTCGATGCGAGGCTCTTGGGAACGGTGCATGCGCCCTTGGTCTCGGAGTAACCCGTGAAGGAGTTAGACGGGTTGTTGTCCTGGACGATGGCGTAGCAGTTACCGTCCTTGGCCCAAGCCTGCAGTTCGGCGATCTGCCCACTCGTGGTTCCCACAGTGACGGTGACGGTGTTGCCGCCTTCGGTGGCCGCTGCTGTCGTGCTCCACGCCAGTGACGCCTCGATGCCGGCCAGCGCAGTCGGCGAGGCCGTAAACGACTGGTTGTTCGTCCAGTACGTCTGCTCCGCGGTGAGAGCGTTCGTCAGGTTCGATTGTGACGCCCTGGCGTTGGCAGTGTTACGAGCCCCGAGGAAGGTGGGGATCGCGATCGCCATCAAGATGGCGATGATGAGCAGGACGACCATGAGCTCGATGAGGGTAAAACCCTCGTCGTCGCGCTCCCGGCGCCCCTTGATGGCTTCTAGCATCTTTGTTGTTTGCCTTTCGGTTAGGTTGGGACCTGCAGTGCTACGGGAGCAAGACGCATGATGCGCCTCTGCCGGCCCGCAGAATTGTTTTCGGCGCTGCTTGTGCCAACATGAGCCCCTATTGGCCGCTGTTCCGCCATTTCGGAAAGAACAGTCAACTGGTGTCGGGATAGAACGGCCAAAGACCGTACCCAAATGCGGGAAACCTCAAACCATCGACACTGGACGAGACCAACCTCCTCGGAGCGCGCAAAATGGTCAGGATCGCCGCTCACAAAGGACCGGATCCTGACCACTTTTAACGCCTTCACCCGCCATCAAAGCAGGAAGCAGCTCTGTCAGTTGTTGTTGCCGACCAGCTTGATGATGTCGAACATCGGAAGGTAAAGCGCTATGACCATCGAACCGACGGCGGAGCCGAGAACTACAATGAGCAGCGGTTCGAGTATCGACGTGAGGGCGTCTACGGTGCGCTCCACTTCTTGTTCCAGGAAGTCCGCGACTTTACGCAGGAGCGTTTCGAGCGATCCGGTCTCCTCGCCGACGGCCATCATCTGGGTGACCATCGCTGGGAACACAGGATGCTCCGCGAGAGGACGGGTGAGGGGCTCACCGCGCTTCGCGCCTTCTGCGATGGCCTTGACGCCCCGGGCGACGATCGTGTTGCCGACGGTCTCGGAGGTGATCTCGAGGGACTCGAGGACGGGCACGCCCGCTCCGAGGAGGGTGGACAGCGTGCCGGCGAATCGTGCCAGAGCAGTCTTCTTCAACAGGCCGCCGAAGATCGGTATTCGAAGCAGGATCGAGTCCCGTGTGGCTTTACCGGCCGGGGTCTTCACCCAGCGACGGTAGAGAAAGACAAGCGCTATTACTCCGAGGAGCACGAACGGCGCGCCGTGCACCGCCACGTTTGATATCGCGACGAGCAGGAGTGTTGGTGCCGGTAGTTTCCCTCCGAGCTGCGAGTACATGTTCTTGAAGATCGGCACCACGAAGAGGATCATCGCCGACAGGATCCCGAGGACGAGGGTGAGCACCGATATGGGGTAGGTCATGGCGCTTCGGATCTTGCCTCGAAGCGCCACCTGCTTCTCGATCGTGTCCGCGAGATCGGAAAGGGTGAGATCCAGGCTTCCGCCGACTTCGCCGGCTCGGACCATCGAGCGGTAAAGGTTGTTGAACTGCTTGGGGTGCCGGCCGAGCGCCTGGGATAGAGACGAGCCGGACTCGATGTCCGCCCGTACTTGGTCTATCACGCCGGCGAGCTGCTTGTTCTCCGTCTGCACCGCCAGGATCGACAGGCTGCGCAAAAGAGTGAGCCCGGAGCTGACCATCGTCGAGAACTGGCGGCTGAAGACCGCTATCTCCTTGAGCTTGACGCGATTTGAGAAACCGGGTATCGCTATCTCACGTTTGAGGCCGGGACCGGCCTTCTTGTCGATACTGATCGGCACGTAGCCCATCTGGCGGAGCCGGTTGGCAACAAGCGCAGTGTTCTCGGCGTCGAGCGAGCCTGAGTGCACCTTTCCGGCGCTGTCTCGGACTTTGTAGGCATAAGAAGTGGGCATCAGCGCGAACCTCCGACGAGGCGCCTCATGTCGTCCTCGTTGTGGCAGCGTTCCAGCGCGACTTCGAGGCTGATCGCCGAAGCCTTCACCAACGAGGCGAGCGACTGGTCCATGGTTTGCATACCGAACTGGCCCCCCGCCTGCATAGAGCTGTACACCTGGTGGGTCTTTCCTTCACGGATCAGGTTTCTGATAGCCGGGGTGGCGATCATCACTTCGCATGCGACGGTCCGGCCTCTGCTGCTCGCCCGCGGCAACAGCTGCTGGGTGACCACCGCCTGGAGAGCGGACGCAAGCTGCACCCGGATCTGCTGCTGCTGGTGGGCAGGGAAGACGTCGATCACACGGTCGATTGACTGAGGGGCGTCCTGGGTGTGTAGAGTCCCAAAGACGAGGTGGCCGGTCTCCGCCGCAGTGAGCGCCGTCGAGATCGTCTCGAGGTCGCGCATTTCACCCACGAGTATCACGTCGGGGTCCTGGCGAAGGACGTGTTTCAGCGCAGAGGAGAAGGACCTGGTGTCCTCCCCCACCTCGCGCTGGTTGACGACCGCCCGCTTGTGGGTGTGGACGAACTCGATCGGGTCCTCGACGGTCATGATGTGACAGGCCCGGGTCGTGTTCACGACGTCGACCAGCGAAGCGAGCGTCGTCGACTTTCCCGAACCTGTAGGCCCGGTGACAAGCACGAGGCCTCTCTGCAGGTTCGCGAACCCGTTGACGACAGCGGGTATCCCGAGCTTGTCGAGCGGGACGATCTTGAACGGGATAGCCCGCAGCACGGCTCCGACCGAGTCGCGCTGTACGAACACGTTGAGACGGAACCGACCCACCCCCGTGACGACGTGCGATGTGTCTAGCTCGAGGTTCTCCTCGAAGCGTTCCCTCTGGCGCTGCGTGAGGATGGAGTAGATGAGCCGGCGAAGCTCGGACGGGGTGAGCACTTCGTGGTCCGAGAGCGGTCTGATAGCACCGTCGACGCGGATGCACGGCGGAAGGCCGGAACTGAGGTGAAGGTCCGATGCGCCGAGGTCGACCATCTCTGCGAGCAGGTCGTTGATGTGCAGTTCGGTCCCCGGCCTGGATCCTCCTCCAGCAGACGCTTCCGACGTGTCGGCTGCAGGACGGTCCTCCACGCCGTAGAGGACCTCGATCGCCAACGAGATATCGGACGCGGCGGCTAGGACCGCTTTGACCTGCCAACCCGTGTCGGCGGTTATGTCGGCGACCGCCTTTTGGTCCATGGGGTTCTCCATGGCGACGATCAGCTCGCTGCCGCTCATTCCGACAGCCACGGCGCGCAGGCGCTGGCAGAGCCCGACAGGCAGCATCCCGCCCAGGATCGCCGGGATCGGATCGGCGTCAGGGTCCCACATGGGAAGGCTGAGCTGGTCGGCTACGGCAGCCACAAGGTGGCGTTCGGCGACCAGGTTGTCGCTTGCGAGGATCTTCGCAAGCGGGACACCGGTGTCGGCCTCGCGTCGGAGCGCCGCCTCCAGGGCGTCACGGGACAGCACTTTGCGATCGACGAGGAACTCCCCGACGGCCCTAGATGTGGCGAGCATGACTACTCCTTCGGTCCATGGCCGTCCGGCCTGTAGAACTCGAGCGCACCTGACCTCTCAGGCGATCACTCGTAGAATCTCTTCCATCGACGTCACGCCCGCTGCGACCTCGATCATGCCGGCCTGGCGGAGGGTGAGCATTCCCTGGCTGATCGCAATCTTGCGGATGTCTTCGGTGTGGCCGCGCTCGACCACCGCCCGCTCCACCTCCTCGCTCACAACGAGCACTTCGTGGATCGCGAACCGCCCGTGGTATCCGGTCCCGCCGCAGGCGCCGCAGCCGACCGGCTGGAAGGTCTGGTATCCGTCGCCCGGCTCACCGAGGCGCTCGAAGTCCCAGCCTGTCGGAGCGAGCTCCGACTTGTTCGGGACGTACGGGCGTTTGCAGCGCGTGCACAGCTTGCGAGCGAGACGTTGAGCAACGACGCAGTCGATCGAGCTTCCCACGAGGAAAGGCTCCACACCCATCTCGACGAGGCGGCTCGGCGTCGATGCCGCGTCGTTTGTGTGCAACGTCGAAAGCACGAGGTGGCCTGTGAGCGCAGCCTCGATCGCGATGATCGCCGTTTCCTGATCGCGGATCTCGCCGACGAGCACCACGTCGGGGTCGGACCGCAAAATGCTGCGCAGCGCGGCAGCAAAGCTCAGCCCCGCTTTCACGTTCACCTGGACCTGGTTGATACCGGGCAGCTGGTATTCGACGGGGTCCTCGACGGTGATCACGTTCTTGGATTCGTCGTTTACGATGTTGAGCGTCGCGTAGAGCGTCGTCGACTTGCCCGACCCGGTAGGACCGGTCACGAGGATCGTCCCGTAGGGCTTTCGGTAGCACTGCTCGTAGCGGGCCATGTTCTCTGGCAGGAAGCCGAGGTCCTGCAGGCGCAGCAGCGCAGTCGACTTGTCGAGGACTCTCATGACGACCTTCTCGCCGTGCACGGTCGGAAGGGTCGCGACGCGAAGGTCGACTTCGCGCCCGGAGATCTTGGTGTTGATCCGACCGTCTTGAGGAACACGGCGCTCGGCGATGTTCATGTCGGCCATGACCTTGAGCCTGCTCACGATCCCCGAGTGGATGTTCTTCGGTGGACGCATCACCTCGTGGAGCACACCGTCGATGCGGAACCTGACACGGAGGACGTTGTCGCCGGGCTCGATGTGGATGTCCGACGCGCGGTCCGCGATGGCCTGGCCAATGAGCAGGTTGACGAGCTTGACGATCGGCGAGTCCTCGCTGATCTCGCGCACAGCCGACAGCGTCGTGTCCTCGTCGAAAGCGCTGGACGCTTCCGCCGATACGTCCTCGGCTGCCGACATCACGCGATGGAATTTTCCGATCGCCTCGACTATCGAATTGCTCGTGGCGACCGCTATGTGAAGCTCGGCGCCGGTAACCGCCCGGATATCGTCGATGGCGAACACGTTCGACGGGTCGGCCATCGCGACGATCAGGCGACCCTCCATCCAGCCGATTGGCAACGCCAGGTAGCGTCGGGCGAGCGAGTCGCTCACCAGCCGAGCGGCGGCTGCGTCGACCGGGTAGTCGGTCAGGTCGACATAGTCGAGCTTCAGGTGCGCTGCGAGGGTGGCTACGAGGTCCGCTTCGGAGACCAGGTTCTCCTCGATGAGCGTCCGGGTGAGGCCCTCACCGCGCGAGTGGCTGAGCTCGATTGCCCGAGCGAGGGCCTGCTCGCTTAGAACTCCCCCTTCGACCAGGAGGGTTCCGAGGCGGTCGTCGTCGCCCAAGCCCGGGCTGGCGCCGGTGGGGGGAGAGTTGGGGGAGTTCACGGTACCTGGGTCTCGTGGGGGTTTGTAGCCGGAGCCTGAGCGGGTGCTTGGCCGGCTCAGTTACGGACAGAGGAGAGGAACTTGAGCAGCAGTCCCCGGTTGATCGGCTCGTCGGCCGGCTCCTCGCTTCCAGAGTTGAGCTCGTCGTCAGCGGCGTCGTGCTCCGACATGGCCGAATCAGCCTGGTAAGCACCGTCCGCGGAAGCGGAATGCTGCGTCGAGTCTGCCTCGTCCCACATTCCACGCTCGTGAATGGCTTGAAGTTCCAGCTCCGACCATGGGCCCCGGTCTGCGAGAGCGTCGACGCGCCCGTCACCCTCGGACACGGCGTCGTCGTCTCCGACGACCGGAACCGCGACATCCCCGATCAGGGCGCTGACCTCGTTCAGCAGGGATTGGAAAGGAACGCCCGGCTGCCCGGCCGAGACAGCGTCAACGTCGGCCGGCTGACCCCACCCGGTCGCGCCCGCCTCGCCACTATCGGCAGCGTCGGGCGCTCCGAGGTTCTCCCCGACTTCGAGCATTGCGGCACGCAGGGCCGCATAGTGGTCTTCCGAGCTGGCGTCCGACGACTCGTCCTTCTCCACGCCGAGTCCCGAACCCGACAGGTAGCCGATCGAGAAGCCTTCGTCGTCCGAACCGTCGACTTCGGGTTCCGTCACGGCCGCTACCGGAAACTCGGCGACGAGGCTACCGAAGTCGAAACCGAGAATACCCGCAGTCGAACTGCTCGCTGCGTTGTCGCCGTTTGACGAGCCGGCAGATTCCGCCTCGACGTCGTGGGCTGCGTCAATCGACGAGCCGTTCGTCGAGTGCCCGTTCGTGTACACGCTTGTGTCCGCCAGTTCGAAGACTGAACTTAGGATCGACGCCTTGACCTCTGGCTCGCATACCGCCGCAAGGCCGGCCTCCACCAGGTTGCGGATGACCCGGCAACCGGCTATCTCGCTCGTGTCCCTGAGCGAAATGACCTCGGAGACCGTGCGCCCGGAGCCTATTGCGACTATCGCGGCCCACTGGTCGCGGGCAATGCTGACAGTATCGGATGGCGTGTCGGCGGCAAGCTCGACGCGCCGGTCGAGTGACGGGACGACACCCAGGATGGCGCTCCACTCCTCGCAGAGCGCCTTCGCCTCCGCGAGCAGCGGTCCGACTTCACGCTTCGCCACCTTGGCGGGGTCCGCCGGTCGGCCCGCGTCGCTGGAGGTGAACACGAACTCGCCGTCGGCAAGCGACATCAGCTCGAACACCGCCTCTGCAGGCTCCCTGCTCGAGCGTGTCTCGAAGCCCGAGACGTATCCTTCGTCGAACCAGAGGCGCCCCTGGCCCCCGGCACCAGTCACCTTGAGCTCACCCGTCTTGGCGGTGCTCTCGAGGAACTGTAGGACTTCGGCGAGTGCGACTGTCTGTAGTGAGCCTTGCAGCACTGGGGGGACCTCCGAATAGGGTGATTGAGGTCAGTATCGGCCCAGGTTTGCTCCGCCTTTACCGGCTTTCGCTGATAGCACCGAGAACGGCCTCGTTCGCGGCGCGAACGAGGACCTCCGTCGGGGGGGACTGGCCAGTCCACAATTCCACCTGGCGGCGGGCCTGATGGACCAGCATACCCAATCCGTTCGTGCTCCGCGCGCCTGCCGCCGCAGCGATTCGCATGAGCGGCGTCGAAGCCGGGTGGTAAACGAGGTCGACGACCAGCTGGTGCGAGGCAAACCACTCTTGGACCACACCCATCGCAAGGCGCGATCGGAGGTCACCGTCTGTCGTAGCGTCGGAGCCGGTGTCCATACCGACAGGCGTCGCGTTGACGACGAGCTCTGCCTCGCGCACTGCGCCCTCGACGGCGGCTCTATCAGCCGCGCTCACAGCGCGCGCAGTGGAGCCTGCGAGGGTCGCGCACGACTCGCCGTCCACGACGTTCCTCGCTACGACTACGAGCCGGGCCGCCCCCGCCCGCGACGCAGCGTCGGTAACAGCCCTTGCGGCGCCACCGGAGCCGAACACGACGCACCTGGCGCCCCTGACGTCGAAACCCTCGTCTGCGACGGCGTCGAGGAACCCTGCCCCGTCGGTGGATTCGCCGACCAGCACCCCGGGAGTTTCGCCAGACCAGCTGACGGTGTTGACGACGCCCAGCTTCGCCGACACAGGGCCGAGGGTATCGACTGCGGCGGCTACGTCGGCCTTGTGCGGCATGGTCACCGACATCCCGGCCAGATCGAGCACGCGCATCGCCTCGACAGCAGCGGCTCCTCGGCCTCGTCGCACCCTGAAAGCCGTGTAGACCCAGTCGAGGCCGAGCGCCTGAAACGCAGCATTGTGCATCGCCGGGGACAGCGAGTGCGCTACGGGATCGCCGATGACTGCAGCGACCCGTGTGGCGCCGCTCGGCGCTTTCAGCAGAGCCCCGCCGCCCGGCACTGGCTCTGCAGGCCGGCGAACCCGGCCGCGTCGGAGGCGAACCCAAGCTTGCCGTCGGGGTTGACCTCGACGAAGTACAGGTACGAAGTCTTCGGAGGCGACGCTGCCGCCTGAAGCGCCGCTAAGCCGGGGGCTGAGATCGGCGTCGGCGGAAGTC
>JAJZDJ010000129.1 GCA_021828685.1 Actinomycetes bacterium
GCGAATTCCTCGACCTCCAAATCACTCAACGTGATGACGATGCTGCCCCAGCCGTTCTCCCCCCGACAGATCCGGACTCCCCGCTTGGCCTGCGCCGGACCTCCCCCACTATAGCCGAACATACGTTCGCTCACTAAGCTTTTAGGAACACGGCCGTCACGTGAATCTCGCTGCAGGGCGGTGGCTGGGGGGTTCCGTTGCTCGGTCATGGGTCGGATCCACTTTTCGTGTTCCTGAGTTGACCGCTCCCTGCGACCTGCGAACAGACGATGTTTGCGTAGGGGCACACCAACCGGTAAGGATATGGACCTGTGAAGGTTCCTGGACTAGCTGGCAAGAAAGCCGAAGGGGCCTCCACGGGTACCGAGGGTGCGGGTGAGCACCTGAGCGAGCTGGTGAACCTTGTCGTCGCGTACGCGAAGCAGGAGACCATCACGCCGCTTCGAAGCCTCACGCGCTTCGTCGCGTGGGGCGTGGCAGGAGCCCTCCTGCTCGCCGTGGGTGGAGTCCTGGCGGCTCTTACCGTCGTGCGGCTGCTGCAAGGCGAGCTCGGAAGCCACCTCGGCGGGAATCTATCGTGGGTTCCCTACGGTGTCGCCCTCGTTCTGGCGGCCGGTGGCGCCGCGTTCGCCGCCACCCGAATCTCCAAAGGCGTCAGATGAGCCCGAACAAATCCGGGTCCGGCGATACTTCCAGGCGCGTCGAGATTTCCGACATAAGAGCGAAACTAGAACAGATCAGGGGTGACGCCGACACCAAGGTGGAGGCGGCGCGAAGCAAGCTGGTACCCGTCGCCAGCGCCGGAGCCGTTGTAGCTTTGGTGCTCGCATTCTGGCTCGGGAAGCGCCGCGGCCGCCGCAAGGCGACCTGGGTCCAGATCCGCCGCCTGTGACTCGCCCATGTCGCCCGTGACTCGCCTGTGAGCCGCTTGGAGCGGCTACTTCGGGCTGGAATCCGCCAAGGTTGGCGCCGCGGCGTCACCGGGGGCAGCCGTGGATGGACTGCTGTCGGAGCGGTGGCGGCCGTCGCATGGCTCGCGAGGCGAGCGCTCAAGCGCAGCGAGGAAGTCGTATTCTCGCAGAAGCTCGCCCCCGGCGAGACTTTGCAGATCTTCCACGAGCCCGAAAGTTGAGCCGCCCGGGATCGCCGCTATGAAGGTGGTCACGTGAAAGTGATCATGCGGAACCCTCGCCGAGAGATCGAGCTTCGCGGACCGCTATCCGTAACCTCGCTGTTGGCAACGACAGAAGTCAGAAGGGAGGCGGTTCTCGTCATAGTCGACGGCACCCTCGTCACGGCCGACGCTACCGTCGAAGACTCTGCGACAGTCGAGCTCCGGCCCGTGATATCCGGCGGATCGTCGTGAAGTGCCGGGTTTGCCGGGACCCGGCGGTCATCGAAGTCCGACGCCACAACGCCGGGTTCTGCCACCCTTGCTTTGTCAAGCACTGCCGCGACCAGGTAAAAAAGGCCGTCGACGCCTACAAGATGTTCTCTGAAAACGAACGGGTGCTGGTCGCCGTCTCGGGTGGTAAGGACTCCCTGGCTCTATGGGACATCCTGGTGAAGCTCGGTTACCGCGTCGACGGGCTCTACATCGGCCTGGGGATCGGTGATTACAGTTCGGAGTCTGCGCAATACGCCCGGTCGTTCGCGAAGGCGCGTGAAGCGACGCTCGTAGAGGTCGACCTACCGGCAACCTACGGCTTCGACATCGCCACAGGGTCCAAAGCGGCGCGCCGGGCTCCGTGCTCTGCGTGCGGGCTGTCCAAACGCCACCTTTTCAACTCCGAGGCGCTGCGCGGTGGCTACGACGTCCTCGCGACCGGTCACAACCTCGACGACGAGGCTGCCGTGCTCCTCGGCAACGTTCTCCGCTGGGACCTCGCCTATCTCGGTCGCCAACATCCGGTTCTAGAAGCAGGCGGCGGTTTCGTTCGAAAAGTCAAGCCGCTAGTTCGCCTCGCCGAGCGGGAGACTGCCGCGTACTGCGTCCTCGAAGGCATCGACTACATCGTGGAGGAGTGCCCGATGTCGGTCGGTAACCGCCACCTCGCCTACAAGGGGGTCCTCGACGACCTCGAGGAGTCCTCGCCGGGCTCGAAGGCGTCGTTCCTGTTCGGCTACCTCGAACGTGGATCGCCGCTGGTGGCAGGCGTGTCCGCCGCGGAGAGGGAGGCGCTGCACCCTTGCCCGACGTGCGCTAGTCCTACCGTCTCGGAGGTCTGCGCGTTCTGCAAGTTGGTGGAAAAAGCGACAGCCAAGCGATGATCTCACCATTCTCTCCAGGCGAGCGGGTGCTGCTCTACGACAACAAGGGCCGCCGCTACCTCGTGCGCCTCTGCGTCGGCGGCGAGTTTCACACCCACTCCGGCCCGGTGCCCCACGACGACATGATCGGATCGCCGGAGGGTTGCGAGGTCCGATCGTCGCGAGGCGCCCGCTACATCGCCGTCCGCCCGACGCTCTCAGACGTGGTTCTCGGGATGCCACGTGGAGCGCAAGTCATCTACCCGAAGGATCTCGGCCCGATCCTCATGATCGCCGACATCTTCCCGGGGGCTCGGGTCTTCGAGTCGGGGGTGGGTTCCGGCGCCATGTCCATGGCTCTGCTGCGCGCCGGTGCGGAGGTGACCGGGTATGAGATACGACCCGACTTTGCTTCCCGTGCCTCGAAGAACGTCATCGAATACTTAGGAGAGTCGGCGCTCGAGCGCTACAAGGTTGAGATACGCGACGCCTACGACGGGATCGACGGGACTGGTTTCGACCGGATGATCCTGGACTTGCCCGAGCCGTGGCGAATGGTCCGCCCCGCCGAGTCAGCCCTCGATTCGGGTGGGATCCTTTTGTCGTACCTTCCTACCATCGGCCAGGTCGCCACGCTTCGGGAAACTCTCGCTGCTAGCGGCTTCGGGTTGGCGGAAACTGTAGAAGTGCTGCAGCGCACCTGGCACGTCGAAGGTCAATCGGTGAGACCCGACCACCGGATGGTCGCGCACACCGGATTTCTCACGTCGGCAAGGCTCCTGCGAAAAGTCGCCGTGCAGGTCCCGACCACCGCTGCCGAACAACAGACATGAAGCTCAACTCGGGGGACGTGTTCGACCTGGTGGTGCTGGCCGTCACGCTGCTGGCTGCCCTCGGCGGGTACCGGATCGGCTTCCTCGGAAGGGTTGTCTCCTGGGTCGGACTCGCGGCGGGCATCTATTTTGCCGCAAGGCTTCTACCGACGGTGTTCCGTCACATGCAGACCTCCACGCCGTCGACGCTCGTCATCGTCGCCGTCGCAATACTCGTGGGTGGTGGGATAGTGGGCCAAGCCCTCGGCATGATCGCCGGGGGGCGGCTCCACCACGTGCTCCCAATCGGGCCTCTTCGCTTCGTGGACCGACTGGTCGGCGGTGTGGTCGGCGCAGCCGGCGTGCTCACGGTGCTATGGCTACTCGTGCCGACGCTCGCAGCGGCCCCCGGTGCGATCGCGCGCGCTGTCGGCAACTCCGTCGTCGCGAGGGCTATCTCACGAGACCTTCCGACACCCCCACCGGCGCTCGACGTGCTCCGTCGCATCATCGGCAACGGAAACCCCGAGGTCTTCGCCGCCCTCGGCCCGGCGGTCCCGGTCGGCTCCCCGCCGGTTACCGACCCGCTCAACGCAGCACTGGTGGCCTCCGTCAGCGCGTCGACGGTGAAGGTGCAAGGCCAAGCCTGCCAGTCGATATACGACGGTAGCGGTTTCGTGGTCGCCTCGAACCTGGTGATCACGAACGCCCACGTGGTGGCCGGGGAGAAGCCGGGCGCAACTACGGTCATCGCACCGAGCGGGCAGGTACTTCCCGCCCAAGTGGTCTCATACGATCCGTCGATCGACCTGGCTCTGCTGTCAGTGCCAGGCTTCGGGGCGCCCCCGCTGCCGCTCGGCAATCCCACGGTCGGCGGAGCTGGCGCTGTATTCGGCCATCCGAACGGGCAGGCGGCTCTGGCTGTGACCCCGGCGCGTGTGGCGGCGGTTCAGGAGGCGGTCGGGCCGAACATCTACGGCGTGCACAACACCAAGCGCAGCATCCTCGTGATGGCCTCGGATCTCGCCAGGGGCGACTCCGGCGGTGCGGTGGTGAATCCGGCGGGCACGGTTGTCGGGGTTGCCTTTGCGATCTCGGCGCAGCAGGCGGGAACCTCGTACGCTTTGAACTCCTCCGAGGTGAGGACTTTCCTGGCCGAGCCCCGTTCTGCCAACGCCTCGACGGGCGCTTGCATCACCGGAGGCTGACGTCAGGTCGAGGCCGTGCCGCCCTAACCACCCCTATTCTTCGATGAAGATGCATTCCCCCGGGCACTCCTCGGCCGCCTCTCGGGTGGCGTCCTCCATGCCGTCGGGCACGATCGCAAGTCCGTCGTGGCCACCCGGGTTGTCGAAGACCTTGTCGCCCTCTTTGACATAAGAGAGCCCGTCATCGAGAAGCGTGAACACCGCGGGCGCTATCTCCTCGCAGAGACCGTCGCCCGTGCAGAGATCCTGGTCGATCCAAACCTTCATCGCGGTGTGTAGCCTCGCATTCTCGGACTCGGGTGCCGGGCGCGCTTGGAGACGCCCACTCCGCTCCACTGTACCGGCTGGCCAACCGATGACGCACGCACGGGGTGGAGCGCCCCGGCAAAGCCAACGATGTTGGGCTCCGTAGAGGTAGGTTCGGAAGGCGACAACGAGCGAGGTGCGAAATGAGCGACATTTTCGACAACGACAACCCGGGCAGAGCGTCGGGGCAGGCGGGCCGCTTCGACGCTAACGGCGAGCTGGACGAGCTTCGCGAGCACGCCCGGACCCTCGAAGACGAGGTGGTGGTCTTACGCCGGCGGATGACCGAGTCGCCGACCCGGGTCAGGACCCTCGAAGAGAAGCTCCTCGAGACCAAAGGCCAACTCCAGCAGGCAATCTCGCAAAACGAGCGCCTCACCTTCACCTTGAGGGAGGCCCGCGAGCACATCGCCGCGCTTCGCGAGGAGGTCGACAAGCTCACCCAACCACCCTCGGCCTACGGGACGTTGTTGGGCCGAAACGACGACGGCACGGTGGACGTGTTCTCCGGGGGGCGCAAGATGCGGGTTGCGCTGCACCCGCGCCTCGCCGAGGACAACGCCGAGCTCACCCGGGGCGCCGAAGTCGTGCTCAACGAGTCACTCAACGTGGTGCTGGCACGGTCGTCGGAGAAGGCCGGAGAGGTCGTTACTCTGAAGAACCTCCTAGATGACGGACGGGCCGTCATAGTGGGGCGCGCCGACGACGAACGCGTCGTCGAGGTGGCCGAATCACTTCGCGGGACCCGCCTTCGCGCCGGTGACGCGCTTCTCATGGACTCGAGGACCGGCCTTCTACTCGAGAAGCTCCCCAGGCCCGAAGTCGAGGAGCTCGTCTTAGAGGAGGTGCCCGACATCTCCTACGCCGACGTCGGCGGCTTGGACCACCAGATCGAGGCGATCACCGACGCTGTCGAGCTGCCGTTCCTGCACCGGGACCTTTTCGTGGCGCACAAGCTGCCGGCGCCGAAAGGGATCCTCCTGTACGGCCCGCCGGGTTGCGGGAAGACCCTGATCGCCAAGGCGGTGGCCAACTCGCTCGCGAAGAAGGTTTCCGAGGCCACAGGCGACCGCAGCGCGAGAAGCTACTTTTTGAATATAAAGGGCCCCGAGCTGCTCAACAAATACGTAGGGGAGACCGAACGCCAGATCAGGCTCGTCTTCCAGCGTGCCAGGGAGAAAAGCGAGGAGGGTGTGCCTGTCATCGTCTTCTTCGACGAGATGGACTCGCTGTTTCGCACCCGCGGAACCGGCATCAGCTCGGACATGGAGTCAACCATCGTCCCGCAGCTTCTAGCGGAGATAGACGGCGTCGAGGCGCTTCGCAATGTCATCGTTATCGGCGCGTCCAACCGGGAGGACCTGATCGACCCGGCGATACTCCGGCCGGGACGTCTCGACGTCAAGATCAAGATCGAGCGACCGAACTTCGACGCGGCTCAACAGATCTTCGCTCGCTACCTGACCTCCGACCTGCCTCTCGACGAGTCCGAGGTCACCGAGCTCGGCGGCGGCGACCGTGAGAAAGCTGTCTCGGTGATGATCGAGCGGACCGTCACCGAGATGTACCGCGATGACGACGCCAACCAGTTCTTGGAGGTCACATACCAGAACGGCGACAAGGAGGTCATGTACTACAAGGACTTCTCGTCGGGCGCGATGATCGAGAACATCGTGCGTCGCGCGAAGAAGCTCGCCATCAAGAGGGTTATCGCAGCGGGTACCCCTGGTATCCGCACCCAGGATCTGCTCGACTCGATACGCCAGGAGAACAAGGAGTACGAGGACCTTCCGAACACCACCAACCCCGACGACTGGGCGAAGATCTCCGGCAAGAAAGGCGAGAGGATCGTCTACATCCGGACCATCAAGTCCGAAGACGACGAGACCACCGGGGGCCGGGCTATCGAGAGGGTGGCGACCGGGCAGTACCTGTAGGCGGCGCAGTACCTGTAGGCGGCGCAGTGCGCTTGAACAGTCCCGTCGATAAGTGCCAGGAAAGTCTCCTGAGTCGCTAAGGTCACTACCGTGGCGATCACCAAGGTCCTCGGCATGGAGACCGAATACGGGATCATTATCCGGGGGAGCGCGGACGCGAACCCGGTGGCTGCCTCGTCTGCGTTGATCAACGCCTACGTGTCGGAGCGAAACCGGCGCGTCGGCTGGGACTTCGAGGACGAAAGCCCCGGCCGCGACGCCAGAGGCTTCGCCCGTGAAGGGTCCATGCCCCCCGAGGTCGAGACTCATCTCGTAAACGCGGTCCTCACCAACGGCGCCCGCTACTACGTCGACCACGCCCACCCGGAGTATTCGACACCGGAATGCGCCGACGTCTACGACCTGGTCCGCTACGACCGTGCCGGCGAGATGATCCTCGCGGATTCGATCCGCTTCGCATCGAAGTTCCTGCCGCCTGGCCAGAGCGTCGTGGTTTTGAAGAACAATTCCGACGGTAAAGGCAACTCCTACGGGAACCACGAGAACTACCTGATGGACCGCAGCGTCGCCTTCTCTCGCATCGTCGCCGGTGTCATTCCGCACTTCGTCACCCGTCAGATCTATAGCGGCGCCGGAAAGGTCGGCTGCGAGACGTTCGTCCCCGGTGACCGGGTGATCGACTTTCAGATCACGCAGAGGGCGGACTTCTTCGAGGAGGTCGTCGGACTCGAGACGACGTTGAAGCGTCCGATCATCAACACGAGGGACGAGCCGCACTGCGACTCGCGCAAGTACCGGCGTCTCCACGTGATCGTCGGCGACGCGAACATGTCGGAGGTGGCGTCCTTCCTCAAAGTCGGATCGACCGCTTTGGTGCTCGCGATGATCGAGGACGACTGGTTCGCCCGCTGCGGTAAGGACTTCACGCTGCGGTCGCCGGTGGGCGCGGTGCGCGAGGTGTCCTACGACACTTCGCTGTCGACGCCGCTCGAGCTCCAAGACGGTCGATCGATGACAGCTCTCGACATCCAATGGGAGCATCTGGAGCTTGCAAAAAAGTACTCGGAGAGCTTCGGGCTGGCTTCGGTGGGCGGCGACCGCGTCGGCCAGGACATCCTGAGTCGATGGGAGGACATCCTCGAAGGTCTCGAAAGCGACCCGATGAGCCTCGCACGCCAACTCGACTGGGTCGCCAAGTTCCGCCTGATCGAGGGCTACCGGGAGCGCCACGGCCTCGGCTGGGGTGACCACAAGCTTCGCGCGATGGACCTGCAGTACCACGACGTCGACCCGGCGCGCTCGCTTTTTTCCCGGCTCGGGATGGAGACGCTGTTCAGCGCCGAGGAGGTTCGATCTTCGGTGGACGAACCTCCCGAGACGACCCGGGCATATTTTCGAGGTAAATGCCTGCAACGCTGGGCGTCGTCGATAGCGGCCGCCAACTGGGACTCGATCGTGTTCGACCTTGGACGGGAGCCTTTGTGTAGGGTACCCATGCTCGAACCGCTGCGAGGAACCCGCGCACACGTGGAGAGTCTGCTAGCTAGCGTGTCTAGCCCGGCCGAACTGATCGAGCATCTCGGCTCGTAGGCTGATGGAAATTTTCAAGATGTCGCCCCGTACAAGAAGAGGCTGAATGTAATGGCTGAACGAGAACAGATAAGAAAGTCATCGTCCTCTCGAAGCGACGACACCTCGGTCGAGGAAGTCAGCTCGAGTTCTGCGAAGAAAGGCGACGAGCTCAAAGCGGAGCTCGACGACCTTCTCGACGAAATCGACGAGGTGCTGGAGGAGAACGCCGAGGAGTTCGTGCGCAGCTACGTGCAAAAAGGCGGCCAGTGACCGCTCCCGTCGACGGGTTGGCGTTCGGCGGGCTGGCGCCCCGTGGGATGACGGTGGCTGCGTGACGCTCCCTATGTTCGATCCTACGGATTCGCCCGGCCCGAACTTCGCCGAGGTCCTCCGCCGGCTCGACCTGGGCCCGTTCGCATCGGGTGTCGGCGGCTCGGGCGGCCAGGCGTCGCAGCTTCCCTTCGAGGTGCGCCACTCGACGACGATCGTGGCGCTTCGCTACGGCGACGGGGTTGTCATGGCGGGGGACCGCCGGGCGACCGCCGGATCCTCGATCGCCCACCGTGCCATGGACAAGGTGCTGCCGGCGGACCGCTACAGCGGTGTTGCGATAGCTGGCGCGGCGGGGCCGGCTATGGAGATGGTGAAGCT
>JAJZDJ010000130.1 GCA_021828685.1 Actinomycetes bacterium
GACGGCGATCGCCGACGCGAGACGCCCAGCCCGGTCAGGCCCGATCGGTATGCCGGCAGCGTGCGCCAGAGCGGCGAACCTCGCCACGACTTCTGCAAGATCGCTCAATGCAAAGCCCCGGTCACCTGTGACGCGCTGGAAGCTCCGTAGTCGCAGGAGACGCCGAGCGATCGCAAGGCTCCGCCTACGGCTTTCCTGCCAACCACTCGGAGCCCTTGCTCTCGATCAGCTCCAGGTCTTCTCTGTACTTGGCGACACTCCCGAGTGTCTGCGAGAGCGCTACATTGCCCTCTCCGGCGACCTCGTTGACGCCGAGAAGGTAAAGCGCGGCGACCCAGTTGATCGCTTCTGCGACCCCGGGCGGTTTTTGGAGGTCCAGCGTGCGGATGCGTGCCACTGCGCCGGCCACCTGCTCGGCGAGGGTAGCTCCGGCCTCGGGGACCCTGCGCCGTATGATGTCGGCCGCGCGCTTCACGTCGGGGTAGTCGATCCAGTGGTACAGGCAACGGCGTTTGAGCGCATCGTGGAGGTCGCGCGTCCGATTGGACGTGAGGATGACTATCGGCGGGTAGCGGGCTCGCAGCGTTCCGATCTCGGGGATCGTCACGCTCCCCTCTGCGAGCAGCTCCAACAGGAACGCCTCGAACTCGTCGTCTGCACGGTCGACCTCGTCGATGAGCAGGACGACCGGGCGTGGTCCAAGATGTTCGACTGCGCTCAGGAGCGGCCTGGTCGTCAGGTACTCCCGGGTGAAAAGGTCGTCGCTCGCCATAGCCCTACCGGTCGACTCTGCCAGCTTGATTGTCAATAGCTGTCGGGGGAAGTTCCACTCGTAGAGCGCTTCGGAGGCGTCTATGCCCTCGTAGCATTGCAATCTGATGAGCGGCGTGTCGTAGGCCAGGGCGAGGGCCTTCGCCGCCTCGGTCTTGCCTACGCCGGCCTCGCCCTCTAACAGCAGCGGTTGAGGGAGTCTCACCGCGCAGAACAGAGCCGTGGCGACACCCTGATCGGCTAGGTAGTCGACTTTCTCCAGAGCGTCACGGACCGCCGAAGGCGACCCGAACGCCGCGTCAGGCGAAGTCAACTCGCAGTGCTGAGCGCAAAGGAGTCCGGGTCCGCCAAGAACGCGTCGCGGCATCCCGGACCGCAAAACCACACCGTCGCGGCGACAGTCCGATCCGGGTGCTCGCAGCACAAGGCGTCGGCGGAGACGATGACCGACATGTGGCACACCGGGTCTGTGGCCATGCAAACTGCCTCCACGACCGGACGGCCGGGCCTGGGCGCTCTCGGCTGGCCGGCGACGATCTCGGCGAGGATCGAAAGGGCTATCTCCTCGGCTGTAGCTGCCCCGATGTCGAGCCCAGCCGGAGTTCGGATCCTCGCCTTGGACTCGTCGTCTGCGTCGAGGGAGGCTACTACTGCAGCTCCCCGCTTGGTGCTCGCCACCAAGCCGATGTAGGGAACGCCCGCGACCAGAGCGGCGCGAAGGGGACCGGCCTCGTCGTCGCCGTGGGAGGCGACCACCAATGCGGCCGCGTCGGGCGCTACGAGACCATCCCAGCCGGCCATGGCATATCCGAGCGGGCGGCCGATCTCCGCCAACGCGGCCGCGGTCGGACTGCTTCCCACCACTTGGACCAGAGGCGGGGGCAGGGCAGGCTCGAGGAAGATCTCGAGGGTCCCCCCCGACAGGCACGGGTTGTGCACGACGCGCTTGCCCGGCTGGTCGGCTTCGAGCTCTGGGGTGATCCGCAGAAGCACAGGCCGACCGCTCGGCAACACTTCAAGCGAGACCGCCTTGACGCTCCCCTGAGCGCAGTCGCCGCCGACGAACCCTTCGAGCGATCCGTCCGCATGGATGATTGCCTCGTCACCCGGTTTGGCGGACGTCGGTTTCTGCGCCGAGACTACACGCGCGTGCACGAAGGGCACACGCGCTGCCCTCAGTTCGGCGGAGCGTCTAGAGATGTCCTGGCGGATCACCGCTACTCGATTGCGAGGTCGGGACGAAGCGGCCTACCTTGCAGCGCCCTCCACGTGGCGGCCGGCGTGAAGGGCATGTCGGCAGCACGTATCTGCAGAGCGTCGAGCACCGCGTTGACCACCGCCGGCGGGGAGCCGACCGTCGCCGACTCGCCCACGCCTTTCACCCCGATCGGGTGGTGCGGCGACGGCGTGACCGTCTCACCGAGCTCCCAGCTGGGGCATTCCATCGACGTCGGCAGGAGATAGTCCATAAAGGAACCACCGAGGTTGTTCCCGTCCGAGTCGAAGGCGATGACCTCCATGAGCGCCATGCCGACCCCGTCGGCAAGCCCGCCGTGGACTTGGCCCTCGACGATCATCGGATTGATCCGCGGCCCGCAGTCGTCGACGGCAATAAAACGACGTACTTTTACAGCCCCGGTCTGCGGGTCGACATCCACCACGCAAATGTAAGCGCCGAACGGATACGTGAGGTTCGGCGGGTTGTAGACAACCGAGGCGTCCAAGTGCCCCTCGACTCCCTCCGGCAGCTCCAGGCTGCTGTGGGCGGCCATTGCTATCTCGGCGATCGTCTTGCCCTGAGATGGATCTCCTTTGACGAACCAACGTCCGTGCTCCCACTCGAGGTCGTCGACGGAGCATTCGAGGGCCGCCGCCGCGATCACTCTCGCTTTTTCCTTGATCCTTTGCGCAGCCACGGCAGCAGCCGCGCCGGACACCGGCGTCGAGCGCGACCCGTAGGTGCCGAGCCCGAAGGGTGTGTTGTCGGTGTCGCCGTGGATCACCTCGATGTCCTCCGGCGGTATGCCGATGACGTGGGAGACGATCTGGGCGAAAGTCGTCTCGTGCCCTTGGCCCTGCGTCTGCACGCTGAGGCGAAGCTGCGCCTTGCCGGTCGGGTGGAGGCGCAGCTCGCATCCGTCTGCCATCCCGAGGCCGAGGATGTCCATGTGCTTTCGGGGCCCGGCGCCCACCGCCTCGGTGAAGAACGAGACTCCGACACCCATCAGCAGGGCGGCCGGGTCGGCTCCGGGCTTTTTGGCATCCTCTCGGCGGCGCGACTGCTCTGCGCGCAGCTCGTCGTAGCCGGCAATACGCATCGCCTCAGCAAGAGCACGGGGATATTCCCCGGAGTCGTACTCCCAGCCCGTCGGCGACGTGTACGGGAACTGCTCCGGGCGCAGCAGGTTCTTCATTCGAAGCGCGGCCGGGTCCATGCCAAGCTCGAATGCGAGGCAGTCGACCATCCGCTCCACGAGGTAGACGGCTTCGGTGATTCGAAACGAGCAGGCGTACGCGACGCCGCCCAAAGCTTTGTTCGTGTAGACGGCCGTGACCTTGCAGTGAGCGGCCGGGTAGTCGTACGAACCAGTAAAGACATGGAAGAAGCCCGCCGGGAACTTCGTAGGCTGAGCCACGCCGTTGAACGCTCCGTGGTCGGCGAGGACGTTGACTCTAAGCCCGAGGATCTTGCCGTCCCGGGTCGACGCGATCTCACCGTGCATGTGGTAGTCACGTGCGAAGGAGGTGGACATCAGGTTCTCCGAGCGGTCCTCCATCCACTTGACCGGCACGCCCGTCACGATCGACCCGACGATAGCCAGAACGTAACCCGGATAGATGCCCACCTTGTTCCCGAACCCGCCGCCGATGTCCGGCGAGATCACCTGGATCTTGTGCTCCGGCAGTCCGGCCACGAGGGCGTACACCGTCCGGTGCGCGTGCGGCGCCTGCGTCGTCGTCCAAACGGTGAGCTTTCCGGTCACCTTGTCCATGTGGGCAACGGTGCCGCAGGTCTCCATCGGCGCCGGGTGCACCCGCGGGTAGATGATGTCCTGCGCTACGACCACGGGGGCGTTTGCGAACACCTCGTCGCAGGCGGCAGCGTCGCCGGCCTCCCAATCGTAGATGTGGTTGTCGGTTCGCCCCTCGAGGTCGTCGCGAATCACCGGAGCATCCGAGTCGAGAGCACGGCGTGCGTCGACTACGGCGGGCAGAGGCTCGTATTCGACTTCGATCAACTCGAGTGCGTCGCGGGCCGAGTACTCGTCCTCGGCGATGACGAAAGCCACCTCCTGGCCCTGGAAGCGGACCTTGTCAGTGGCGAGCACAGCGACGACGTCGCCTGACAGGCTCGGCATCCACGCAAGCTTCAGGGTCTCCAGAATCTTGCCTGTGATTACAGCCTTCACCTTCGGGTGTGCCTCAGCGGCGGACGTGTCGATCGAGACGATCCGGGCGTGAGCGTACGAGCTTCGCAGGATAGCTCCGTGCAGCATCCCAGGCAGCACCAGGTCGTCGACGTAGTGACCCTGCCCGCGTACGAAGCGGACGTCCTCCTTGCGCAGCATCCTTCCGAAGCCAAGCGGGTTGCCGGCCGGGCTGGTCAGCGTTTCACGCGCCGGACTGTCCGTGGCCGGCGTTTGTGCAGCAGGCGTCTCTGTGGCAGTCATAGCGCCGCCCCCTGTGGCTCGTGCGCGGATTGTTGTTCTCGAGCGGCCGCCTCGTGGCGTGCTGCCCAGCGTATGGCCCGTACGATGTTCTCGTAACCTGTGCAACGGCAAAGGTTCCCCGATATCGCCTCCCGGATGGTCGCTTCGTCTGGGTCGGGTACTTGGTCGAGCAGCGCCCTCGCCGTCATCATCATTCCCGGCGTGCAAAAGCCGCACTGCAGGCCGTGCTCCTCGATGAAACCCTGCTGGACAGGGTCAAGTGCGTCACCTTCCAGTCCCTCGACGGTGCGAACCGACGCACCGTCTGCCATCGCAGCAAGAGTCGTGCAGCTCTTGACAGGAATCCCGTCGAGCCAGACAGCGCAGGCGCCGCAGTTGGAGGTGTCACAACCCCAGTGGGTGCCGGTCAAGCCCAGCGTGTTGCGCAGATAGTGAACGAGTAGCAGGCGATCGTCGACCTCGGCGGACGTCTCCTTGCCGTTGACCTCGATCTGGACTTTCATCATGCGACCTCTCCTCGCGCTGCGGATATGGACCGATGCAAAGCGCGGCTTGCCAGCACCGACACGAGATGACGCTTGTAGTCCTCGGGTCCGCGCTGGTCCACCGAAGGGTTGCAAGCGGCTGCGCAGGTCGCCGCTGCCGTCTCGACGAGTGCGTCCTGCACGCTGGATCCGAGCAAAAGTTCCTCGGCCGCCTGGCACGTGAAGTGCTCGGCCCCGACCGCTGTTATCCCGATGCCGACGTCGGAGATGACGTCGCCGTCCAAGACCACGAACGCCCCCACTGCGGCTATCGACCAGTCACCGGCGCGCCGTTCCACCTTCTCGTAGGCGCTGCCTACCGAGGTCCGGATCGGCACGCGCACCTCGACGAGGATCTCGCCGTCACCGACCGCCGTCTCGTAAGGCCCTACGTGGAACTCGCGAAGCGCCACACGACGCGTGCCTGACGCGGAACGGACGACGACCTCGCCGCGAAGAGCAGCGAACACGGCCGAAAGGTCCTCGGAAGGATCGGCCTGGCAGAGCGACCCGCCGACAGTACCGCGGTTGCGTACAAGCGGGTCGGCTATCACCCGCTCCGCCTCGGCGAAGATTCGGTAATGCTCGCGGAGCACCGGAGAGTCGAGCACGGAGGCGTGCCGGGTCAACGCGCCGATAGCGAGATGATCGCCGTCGACCCTGATGTAGTCCAGTTCGGCCAACCCATTGATGTCGATCAGCGCCTCAGGCCGGGCGAGACGGAGCTTCATCATCGGTATGAGACTGTGCCCGCCGGCTACCAGCCTCGCTTCGGGGCCGTATCGGCCCAACAGCGACAGCGCCTCGTCGACGCTGCCCGCTCGCTCATAGGTGAATGGTGCAGGGACCTGCATTTCCTAAATCCCCCAATCTCAGATAGCGCTACACAGCGCTACACCGGATGTTACGAACGTCGATTGCAAATCCTGCCAGATGAGCCGGACTTCTTAACATCCTCGTCTCCGGCCCATCGCCTGTCAACGGCAGGCTAAGCGATCGCTTATCGCAGCCTTGTCCGACGTGCTACACCTGTGCGGATGCGAACAGCCGACTACGCCGGATGACACTGACCCAGCTGGAGGCGTTCGTCCTGGTCGCCCGCCTCGGATCCGTGAAAGCCGCCGCGGACGCGCTCGGGGTGAGCGAGCCGGCGGTATCGGGAGCGCTGGCAGCCCTTCGCCGCCAGTTGGACGACCCGCTTGTCACGAGGACTCCGACGGGTATGGCTCTCAGCCCTGCCGGACAACGCTTCGTGTCGATCGCCTCGCAGATTGTCGGCCTTGCCGCCGAAGGAGAAGCCGCAGTACGCCACGCCAACGGCGCCCCTGAGCGGGTACGTGCCGCAGCGACCTCGACGGTCGCCGAGTTCGTCGCACCGCCGCTACTCGCAGCTTTCAGCGCGAGGACATCCAATGTCGAGACGACTCTCGGCGTCACCGAATCCGCGGCGATGCCTGCGCTTCTCCACGAGCGTCTCGCGGATGTGTGCTTCGGCCCACGTCTGACCGGTGACACAGCTGAAGGGCTGACCTGCGACCCGATGATGCGCTACGGGCTTGTCGTCGTCGCTTCGCCTGACTTCCACCTGGCGCGCAGAGGTCCGCTGCGCTGGGATCGCCTCGTCGATGAGGACTGGCTCGTAGCTCCGTCTGGAATCGATCCCTCGAGCGAGGTGGGCATGCTCATGGCGCACCTGAGGGTTCCCGAACGCCAGGTAAGGGTGTTCCCGAACCAGGCCTCCGCTTGGTCGGCTGCCGCAGCTGGTGCTGGAGTGGCGCCGGCCATCTCGCATCTCGTGAACCCCGAGATCGAGCGGGGTGTCCTGTGCCGCCTTGGAGTCGAATCTACCCCTGTGCAGCTGATGTGGTATGTGAGCGCGCTCAAAGTCGATCGGCGTCCGCCTGCGGTGTCGGCATTGATGCGCTTCCTCGCCACCACCGAAGCCGTGCAGGCCATGCACAGAAGCGACGGTGCCGTCCCGGCGAGCAGGTTCCGTCCGCCGGTCTACGTGACCATTTGGAGCTGACCCGACTGGGCCAGATCGAGAGGGGCCAGGCGGTCAGACGGTCAGGCGACCGAAGCGGCCTCTCGCCTGACAGAAACACCGGCGGCTTCGAGCGCAACGAGGAGGTCGTGCGGCGACGTAGACGCCGAAAGCGCACTTTGAACGCTGATGCGGTCATCGACAATCAACTTCAGCAGCGCCTGATCAAAGCTCTGCATTCCATGATAATCGCCGTCGGCTATCTGCTCGTCGATTGTGTCACCGGAACTGTCCGGATCGATGATCCTGTCAGCGATACGGCCGGTCACGATCATCGCTTCGACGGCGGCTACGCGCGACTGGCCGTCTTTGGTCACCACGAGGCGCTGGCTGATGACCCCTTTCAAGGCTCCGGCTAGTGCCATTCGGACCTGATGGCTCTGCGATGGGGGGAAGAAGTCGATGACACGGTTGATCGTCTCCATCGCGTTGGTGGTGTGCAACGTAGACAGTACGAGATGTCCCGTCTCTGCCGCTGCGAGGGCAGCAGAAACCGTTTCTTCGTCGCGCATCTCGCCTACCAGGATCACGTCGGGATCCTGGCGGAGAACCCGCCGCATCGCCTGGCCGTAATCTTCGGTGTCGGTCCCGATCTCGCGCTGCCAGATCACGGAACGCTTGTCGGTGTGGATCACCTCGATGGGGTCTTCGATGGTCACGACCTTGCACGCCCTGTTGGCGTTTATGTGGTCGATCATTGCGGCAAGGGTCGTGGTCTTGCCACTGCCGGTCGGACCGGTTACGAGCACCAAACCGCGGTGCTCTTCGGCGAGTTTGGTGACGATCGGCGGAAGTCCGAGCTCCTTCGCTGTCACGGCGACGGGCAGCACCCGTCGCAGGACAACTGCAACAGTTCCCCGCTGCATACACGCGTTACCCCTGAAGCGGCCCAACCCCGCCAGGGAGACGGAAAAATCAGCCTCCCCCGTCTTTTGGAACTCTGCCCACCTCTGGGGGGGAACGATCTTTGCGAGGACGGCGACCATGTCCTCGGCACTGACAGCGGGGAAAGGCGCTGGGCGCAGATCCGTGTTGATCCTGACCCGCGGCAGGCTTCCCGCCCCCACGTGCAGGTCCGAACCGCCGAGTTTTACCAGGTGTGTCAGCACCTCCACCAAATCCCACATACAACGCGTTATCGGCACGATCGGGCTCGAGCTATAGGCCGACCCGGCCATGAAACCCGAGGGAAGCCGACCCTGTTCAAACGCCTTCTATTAGACCCGGCCGGTCTAAGACGACGCTCCCGCAGCCGTAGACGCAAACGGCCCGACCTGGAGTACCAGATCCGAAGAGTTGGAGCAACCCTGGGTTTTCTGAGCAACGAACAGGGCAGCGGTCTGGTTCGGCGGGTAGATCCGAAGTCCCGCCACGTTCGTGAGGCCGCAGCTCGAACCGTAGTTCCCGGCCACTACCTCCCGCAGCGTTGCGAACGCCGACGCGCCCGATTGAACAGTGACGGCTGCGACCGTACCCGGCAGACGCGCGGCTGGGGCACCGATCTGGGTTCCAGCCGAACCCGCTACGTACGACACGCCGGGGTATCCGTTGATGATGCACGCCGTCGACGACGTGTTGGTGAAGGTGAGCACGTAGTAGGTGCTGCCGGCTGCCCCGTTCGGGCTGCCGACACTGGCCGTCAACGCGCTGGTAGCACACGACTGAGGCCCCGGGGTCGTC
>JAJZDJ010000131.1 GCA_021828685.1 Actinomycetes bacterium
ACGGCACCACCCACCAGCCCGGCGATGGTGCGTCCGGCACCCCAGCCGTAGGTCGGGGCCTCGATGATCGTGTACACGAGGAGTGCCATGAACCCCGTGGACAACAACAAGCCCCCGACGTCGACCGCCCAGGCATCGGGGTCGCGCGAGGTCGGAACGCTGAGAGCGACCAGGCCGATGCCGAGGGCTGCCACCGGACCCAAGGCGAAGAAGATGCTCCCCCACGAGTAGTGCTCGAGCAGGAAGCCGCCGGCGATGGGACCGACAGCGATCGCCACTCCGGTCGCCGCCCCCCACAGGCCGATGGCCATCGCCCGCTCGTCGCGGCGGGTGAACACGTTGGAGAGCAACGACAGCGTCGCCGGGAACGCCATGGCCGCGCCCACGCCCATCACCATCCGGGCGGCGATGAGTGCTCTCGGGCTGGTCGCGAAGCCGCCGACGACGCTGGAGGACCCGAAGATGGCGAGGCCGGCGAGCAGCATGCCCTTACGCCCGAACCGGTCGGACAGGCTCCCGGCGGTGAGCAGCAGCGCAGCGAAGACCAGGTTGTAGGCGTCGACCACCCACTGCAGCTGGCTGGTCGAGGCGTGCAGCTCCCGGGCCAGCACCGGGAGCGCCACGTTGACCATGGTCGTCTCGAGGCTGACGAGGAAGGCGGCAACGAGCAGAGACGCGAGGACCATCGGCTTGGAGCGCATGGTTACAATAGTAACGTGTGTAGTTGAGAAACTCAAGTACTAGTAATGGATTCTCAAACGGTCCCGGGCTATGCTTGGAGCATGAAGTCCTACGGACAGCTCTGCTCGGTGGCCAAGGCGCTCGACGTCCTCGGCGACCGCTGGACGCTGCTCATCGTCCGAGAGCTGCTCATCCAGGGACCGTGCCGCTACACCGACCTCGCCAACGGCCTGCCCGGCATCGCCTCCAACCTGCTGTCGGACCGGCTCCGGAGCCTCGAGGCGAACGGGCTCGTCTGGCGCGAGGCGGCGCCACCGCCGGTAGCCACCACACTGTTCCACCTGACCGAGCGGGGGCAGGCCGCCGAACCCGTCGTGGTGGCGCTCGCCCGCTGGGGCACGCCGCTCATCGCCGACACGCCACCCGACGACGCGATCCGCCCACACTGGTTTACCTACTCCGCCTCGGTGTTCCTTCGCGACCACGACCCCGACGGGCTCCCGGCAACGGTGCAGCTGAACACGCCGCTAGGCCCCTCGGTCATCGAGATTAGGACAGACGGCGTCTCGACCCGGGCAGGGACCGTCGACAACCCCGACATCACGCTCGAAGGGATGCCCCAGGTGATCCTCCGGTTCCTCAGCGGCGACCTCAACCTCACCGAAGCCCAAGGGCAGGGCCTGGCGCTCCGCGGTGACCCCGCCGTCCTCGCAGCCTTCCACCTCGACACCGCATAACCGGCGTCGCACGATCCGCGCCGAAACCCTCGCCGGCGACCGTTACCGCGCCCATCCCAGCCCATCCCATCCCAACGGACGGTTGTCGCCCGGCGCCTCGCCAGCGCCTCACCCTAGGCGCGATCATTGCTCGATGACTTGGCGCGCGCCCCAGCCCCCCGCCGATCCTCCCTCGCCGGATGTCGGCGACGTCCGGCCGATCCTGCAGGGCTACCTCGACCATCACCGCCTGACCCTGCTACGGCTCTGCGCCGGGCTGACCGCCGAGCAACTGGCGCTTCGATCGACGCCGCCCTCGACCCTTTCCCTGTTGGGGCTGGTGCGACATATGACGAAAGTGGAACGGACCTGGCTGCGGATCCGCACCGCCGGCCAGGACATCGACCCGCTCTTCCCGGACAGCGACGAGGACTTCGACGACCTCGACGCGGCCGCCGCGGAACAAGCCCTCACCAACTTGTCGACAGAATGGGCCGCATGCGACGAGGCAGTCGCGCCCTTACCGCTCGAGTACTGCGTCGACGTGCGAGGCCAGCCAGTTACGCTCGCCTCCGTCTACATCCACCTGGTCGAGGAATGGGCGCGCCACAACGGGCACGCAGACCTCATCCGCCAAGCTATCGACGGAACTACGGGCCGATGACCAATCGGCCCGCCGGAGGCGACGAGACGACACACGGTCGCCCCCATCAGTGCGCATCCCCAAGTCGCACCGACTACGGCTAACCGGCCGGCGCCGCGTCACCGAACGTCTTTGCACTGCCGCAGGGGGATCTGCCTACGGTGTCCTGTGCCCGGCCGCAGCGCTGGGTCATCCCGGTAGTGAGGCCCCCTCCGCCAGCCGGTCGGCGACCTTGAGATACGCAGCCGCTTCTGCCCGGTCACCGATGTGAAGGAGGAGCCCGCTGGAGACCCGCTCGATGAACGCCCACTGTCAGATCGCCTCCGCATCGACGCCGCAGAGTGCCGCCACCTCCTTGTAGCTCTCGCGCGCCACCGCGGCGGTGCTTCCGAAGAGCAGCTCCTCGTTCCAGCCTCGCAGGACCACGCCCAGATCGTGGGCGGGCGCGGAGACGAGCCACTTCGGGTCAGTGATGGCCGCTCCGTCGGAGCACGGCGGCGTAGGGATCGCCCCAAGCCAACACCGCATCCATCCCCTGCTCAAAGGGAGAACCCGTCCACTCCGGCCGCGGGCAGCGCCACCTTCCCAACTGCGGTGGCCCCCTCCAAGATGACCACCTCGGCGCCGTACGCAGCGTATCCGCCATCCGTCATCGAACGGCGCGCCGCAGGTGATCGACCACTCAGCCTCCAAGCTGTGCTAGGGGAAGCTTGTCCAACCGGCGCTCTACAATGGGGCCGATGGTCCGCAAGGAGGCCAGCAGTCGTCAGGGCACGTTGAGCTGCCTCACCACGACATTCTGCGCTGTAGCGCAAGGATCCTCGAGCGGAACGCACACACGTTCGGCGACCCGGCGCCAGGGGAGCGCCCACAGAGGGCTCGTCAAGTGACACAGGTTATGGCGGGCTCCGTGACGGGTACGCAGGACGACCACGGAGAGTGCTCCAGACTGCTGTTTCCGCACACCCCCTGCCGAGTCGGGCGTTGGCCGTTAGGGGTGCGACTGGGCTCGCCCCGGGAGTGTTCGGCGCGGGTCGGAGGCGGCAGATCGTGTCCGGTGTCGGCGGTGGTCGGTCTGACTGCAGCGGTGCTTGGGGTTCGTCACTGGCATTGTCGCCCGTCGACGGCGCGGTGGTTGGGGTTTGGGCGGCTGATGTCTGGCGTGGCGGGCTGAGGAGGTAGATGGCGGCGAGCATCATCACGGCGGTCATGGCGAGGAGCAGCGTTGGGTAGCCGGTGATGGTGATGAGGGCGGCGCCGAGGGCGATGGAGATCGTTTGGGGGGTGGTGATGAGGGTGTCGACGGCGGAGTAGGCACGTCCTTGGAGCTCGTTGGGGGTGAGGCGTTGGGTCAGGTTGATGACGGCCACGACGAGCCAGGGGATGGCCATGCCGAACAGGACGAGCCCGGCGCTGACCGATGGGAGTGACGGCGGGATCTGCAGCAGTGCCCCGATGCCGGCAACGAGCAGCGCGCCCCCGGCGAGGCGTGCTTCGCCGCTGCGGCGGACCAGCGTTGCGGCGGTGAGCCCGCCAACAACGGCGCCAGCTCCTTGGACGGCGACGAGGACACCGACGAAGGCGGGGGGTCGGTGGAGGCCGTTCCCGGCGATGGCGTACAGGATCGTCTCGCCGAAACCGAACACGGTGGTGGACACGGCGCCGGCGATCACGACCTGGCGGAGCTGGACGGTGCGACGGACGTGGGCGATGCCGGCGATGAGCTCTCTTCGCCATTGCCGGGCCATGGGCTGGGGGGTGGGCTCCCGGACGCGCATGGCGAGCAGCGAGGCGACCGGGACGGCGAAGGTCGCTGCATCGAGGACCGCCACCAGGTGGGCGCCGACGGCGACGAAGAGCGCGGCGCCGGTCAGCGGGCCGATGAGGCGGAGGGACGCTTGCGCCGTGCGCAGGGCCGCGTTGGCGTCGGGGAGGAGTTCAGAGGGCACCATGACGGTGAGCAGCGCCGACTGGGCGGAGCCCAACACGGCGTAGGCGATGCCGTAGAGGGCCATCACCAGGTAGATCAGCCACACCTGGCCGGCGTCGTGGACCGCCAGGAGCAACAAGACCGCGGCGCCGGTGGCGGCGTTCGTGGCGATGAGCAGGCGACGGCGACGCCACCGGTCGGCGAGCAGACCGGCGACGGGCGAGAGCAGGCTCGGGGCGGTGAAGAAGATGAAGGTCAGTCCGGCCGCGGCGTTGCTGCCCGTGAGGGTCTTCACCCAGATGCCCATGGCGAGCCACAGCGACGAGTCGCCGAACATCGAGCAGACCTGCCCGATGGTGTAGAGACGGGCGTCACGGTGTCGCAGGAGCCGGAGCATCGCCTACCGCTTCGCGCAGGGTGCGAGCACGACGGCAGGCGAAGGGCAGTGGCCCGGCCGGGCGGCCATGCTCACCGGTCCACCGAAGAGTCCTCGTCGGGTACCAGCGCGTGGATGAAGGTCACACGACGCGCCCCGCCGGGGTGCTCTGCACGGGTGCCATGCACGAACGGCTCGACGAGGGCGTCGATAGCATCCTCGAGCGTCTTGAGCTCGTCGGCGGTCACCTCCAGGATCCAGTCCCCGATACCGCTCACTGCCAGCCACTCGTCGCGCTCGGCCGGGCGGCGGTCGAACCACCGCCCGATCTGATCCACGTATTCCTGCACGACAACCCGGTCGAGCGCGATGCGGGCATCGGCGCCTTCCCCGCTCACTGGCGCCAGCTGCCAGTTCGTGGCCGACGCGGTCGCCTTCCAGGGTCGTTCCCGACCCCGACCGCCCTCGGCGGGCTCGACAAGGCCCCAGTGCGCCAACTGCCGCAGATGGAACGAACAGTTCGACGGGCTCTCCCCCACGTGCTCCGCGGCCTGGGTCGCCGTGAGCGGCCCGTGAGTCCGCAGCAGGCCGACCAGGCGCAGTCGGACCGGATGCGCCAAGGCCCGCAACGCCCGCGGGTCGCTCAGCTCGACCCGATGTTTGGGTAGATCGGCCGCCGTCTTCGACACGATGAAAGACTACTTTCTAAATGGTCCTTTCGTCAACTGGATAGCGCCCCCCATACCGTGTGCCCACAGGACGTGTGTACGGCCTACGAGATGAGCCCGGTGCCGGCCACTTTCGAGGCGAACGGTTCCGCGTTCCGCACCTGGATCGGGCAGCGGCCTCAGGTTCGAAAGGGTGCGCCCAGTGACGCGTCCACGGCGGCCTCGACGTGCAGGCGGGTGGTCGGAAAGACGGGCACGGAACTGTCCCCTGCTTCGATCAGCAGTTCGATCTCGGTACAGCCAAGGACGACACCCTCGGCGCCGGCTTCGACCAGGCGGCTGATGACGTCGCGATAGATCTGCCGTGACTCCTCGCGCAGCACGCCCCGGCACAGCTCGTCGTAAATGATGCGGTGCACATCAGTTCGATCGTCCACGTGCGGTACGAGCACAGTGAGGCCATGGCCGGCCAGACGGTCCCGGTAGAAGTCATGCTCCATGGTGAAAGCCGTGCCGAGCAGCCCGACGGTGCTCACACCGCATCGAGTGATCGCACGGGCGGTGGCGTCGGCCAGGTGGAGTAGTGGAATATCGATCGCAGCCTGTACCTGGTCGGCGACCTTGTGCATCGTGTTGGTGCAGATCAGCAGGAGCTCGGCGCCACCGGCCTCAAGTCCTCGCGCAGCTTGCGCGAGCAACCGTCCGGCCTCTTCCCATTGCCCAGCTCCCTGCAGTGCCTCGATGTCGGCGAAGTCCACAGACGCCAGCAGCACACGAGCCGAATGCAGTCCGCCCAGACGTTCACGCACGAGCTCGTTGGCAAGCCGGTAATACTGCGCACTGGACTCCCAACTCATCCCGCCCAGCATCCCAATCACTCGTGCTCGGTTCGTGGTCACGACCCCATCTTGCCATCGGTTCCGTCACCGCACGGGATGCTCTGCCGCCGCTCAGCGTCCGCAGGGTCGAGCGCCAATCCCTTCACGCCGTGGGGGTGCCACGCGAATCCTGGACCACCCTGGGTTCGTTGGTCACCCGGCTCCTCATCGGCGGCGGGCTCACTCCCACCCACCCCCACCTCAAATAGGAAGAGCCGTCAAAGGCCAGGTAGGTGTCACGCCCCGGCCCGCCAATGGGCTAAAGAGGGGCGGCGGCGGTGAGGATCCGACCTGGGTCATACCCGGCGATGAAGTCGGCTGCCAGATCAGAAGCGGACCTGAGCGGAGAAGGTCGACTTGGTGCCAGCCCGAGTCGATCTTGCGTTCGGACCCACAAATCGCCCATGACAAATGTCATGGATGAGTTCTGAACGATCGCACTACCGCGTGTCGGCAGCCGCGTTCAAGATTGCGCCATGAGTGTTGTCGATGTAGACACGGTTCGGGTCAATTACTTTGGCAAGTTCTGGGTGCACGAAACGTCCGGCGGCGAGCGGCGGGAGGTCTACACCGTGCTCGCCGATAGCGAGACGCCCTCGAGGGAGCCCACGCCCGCGTCATGCTGTAGCGCAAAGAGCGACTCGGAGTCCGATCCGCAGCCCGCCGCAGCGTCTCGCGGGTCCTGCGGCCGAATCGAAGGAATGCCATGAACCCCCTCTTCGAGCGCGTCGCATCGCAGCACCGAAGGGACTTGGAGGAGCAGGCCAGGACGGCGCGACTGGCCCTACAAACCCGCTGCTGCCGCGCGCCCCTGTGGACCAGGCTTGTCGAGCACCTACGGGGAGTTATAACCGAAAGTTGTGGATCCACGATCTCGCGAAGGGCACTACGTACCCTCCAAGTTGACCAAACGAGTCCGCCGGATGGCGCCGGCCGGGAGGGATACGCCAATGTTGAAACTAGTCCATGATGCCACCACAGACGCGGTTGGTGAGAACGAACCACAAACGATCGAGCTCGACGAGCTGTCCGGTCGGCGGCGAAGGAGATGCTGGCAGTGGCGCTGGCAGCCGAGCGCCGGGCCTACCTCGAGGCCCACACCGACGAGCTCGACGCCACCGGCCGGCGACTCGTGGTCGGAAACGGCTACGCCCGGACGCGGCAAGTCGTGACCGGGGCGGGCGCGTTCGAGGTGACCGCTCCCCGGGTCGACGACCGCCGGGAAGGCTGCCGGTTCTCCTCGGCCATCCTGCCGGCCTACATGCGCAAGTCCCCCAAGGTCACCGAGGTGCTCCCGATCCTCTACCTGCGAGGACTGTCGACCGGCGACTTCGCCCCCGCCCTGGGCGAGCTCTTCGGCACCGAAGCCGGACTTTCGTCCTCGACCGTCAACCGATTGACGGTTGCCTGGCAGGCCGAGCACGCCGAGAGGTCCGAGCAGGACCTTTCGGGTGTCGACTACGTCTACCTGTGGGTGGACGGGGTCCACTTCAACATCCGCCTGGAAGAGGACCGGCTGTGCTGCCTCGTGATCGTGGGGGTGCGCCTCGACGGCACGAAAGAGCTGGTGGCGCTGGCCGATGGCTACCGCGAGTCCACCGAGTCCTGGGCCGAGGTGCTGCGGGGGCTCCGGGACCGGGGACTCGCCGCCCCCGTCCTCGCCGTCGACGACGGGGCACTCGGGTTCTGGGGCGCCCTGCGAGAGCTGTGCCCTCACACCAAAGAGCAGCGCTGTTGGGTGCATGTCACCAGGACGAGTTCAGCGCTTTCGAGAAGGCCGTCGTCAAGATCACCGGTCAGCTCGACGTCCTGCTCGCCAACTACGACTTCCCCAAGGAGCACTGGATCCACCTGCGCACGGCCGACCCCGAAGGGAACGAGTTCTGCCTGCTCTAGCGCTCAGTGCAGGAGCTTGAGTCCGAGCAGAGTTGACACTCGAAGGGAGCACCACTCGACGACGATTGCTCCGCACGAGTAACAGGTGACGGGCGCCGGCCATGAAGCGACAGCACTTGTCGGCAACCCCGGCTGTCCCGACAACGACGTTCGGGATCATGACCGGACTTTTGCGGCTCGGGCGCTCCCCAGCGCGGGCCAAGGCCCCCATGTCCCTTGGTCGAAGCCTAAGCCTTAGGCCATCGTCCAAACCAGGGCCTATCGCGCTTGCGATGAGGGCGCTAAAGGGGACAGCAGCGTGTCCGCGGCGCGTCGCGCCTGGCGGTGAGGATCCGATTTGGGTCATACCGGCGACGACGTCGGCTGCCAGACCAGAAGCGGCCCAAGGCAAAGAGGGTCGGTTTGGTGCCAGCCCGAATCGATCTTGCGTTCGGACCCACAATCATCCGTGACAAATGTCATGGATGAGTTGTGCACGATCGCACTACCGCCTGTCGGCAGCCATGATTCACGATAGGGTCATGAGTGCTGTCGATGTGGAGACGGTTGGGGTCAAGGCGGTCGGCCTGGCAAAGTCCTTCGGTTCGGTCGAGGCCGTCCGCGGCATCGATCTTTCGATTGCCCCCGGGGAGACTGTCGCCCTGCTCGGGCCGAACGGCGCGGGCAAGTCGACGACGATCGACATGATCCTCGGGTTGTCTCGCCCGAACCGGGGCAGCGTGTCGGTGTTCGGTGCGCCACCGGCGGCGGCGGTGCGCTCCGGCTGGGTGGGAGCGATCCTCCAAAGCGGCTCGCCGCCCGAGCTGTTGAGGGTGCGCGAGTACGTCGCCTTGATAGCGTCGTACTACCCGAACCCGCTTCGCGTCGACGAAGCGCTCCGCCTTGCCGGAGCG
>JAJZDJ010000132.1 GCA_021828685.1 Actinomycetes bacterium
GTCGCTCCTGCGGTGGTCGCGGTGCTGTGCTGGTTCGCCCCGGCTCATGTCGGCCAAGCCCTCACCGTGGTGGCCGGCGTCGCCACTTTCGTGCTGGCGGTACTGCTGATACCTCGCGCGACCCCGACTACTGCTCTATCGGGCTGGTTGCGGGTCGACTCGCTGTCGGTGGTGTTTCTGGTTGCAGTCGCGTTCCTCTACGCGATCACGGCAGTCTTCGCTGTCGGATACCTGCACCCCGTCGGCGATCCCAGCGCCCAGCTACGGTACTCCCGGAGGTTCTTCGCCGGGCTCAACGTGTTCTGCTGGGCGATGGCGATGGCCCCGGTGGTCAACGGGCTGGCGTTGCTATGGGTTGCCATCGAGGTGACCACCGTCGTCTCGGCGTTACTGGTGGCCATCGACGACACCGACGGCGCCACAGAGGCAGCATGGAAGTACGTGCTCATCGCCTCGATGGGATTGGGGATCGCGCTGTTCGCCACGATCGTCATGTACTACGCCGGCACGCAAGTCTTCGGCAACGCCTACGAATTGTTCTACCCGAAACTCCTTGCGTCGGCGAACCATTTCCCCGCCGCCGTGGTGCGGCTCTCGTTCGTGTTGGCCGTGCTCGGGTTCGGAACCAAGATGGGGTTGGTGCCGGTACACACGTGGCTACCCGACGCCCACTCTGAAGCCCCCACGCCGATATCGGCCCTGCTGTCGGGAGCGTTGCTGGCGGTCAGCTTCTACGCGATCTTGCGCTACTTCCAGATCGCGGTGCGCGCTGTCGGCCCGACATTCCCCCGAGATGTACTTCTCGGATTCGGCCTGGCCTCGCTCGGCCTCGCAGCGCTGTACCTTGCCAGTCAACGCGACCTCAAACGAATGTTCGCCTATTCGAGCGTCGAGCACATGGGAATCCTGGCCATCGGAATGAGCTTCTCTGCGCCGATCGCCATCGTGGGGGTGCTGCTTCACGTGCTGGCCCATGCTGCGGCCAAAAGCACCGCCTTCTTCGGTGCCGGCAGCGTGTTCCGCAAGCTCGACACGAAGGACATGACCCGCATCCGCGGGGGCATCGGCGTGCTGCCGTGGTCAGGGCCGATGCTCGTGCTGGCGGTCCTCGGCCTGTGCGCGATGCCCCCAGGCGGGATGTTTCGAAGCGAGTTCCTAATCGTGTCGGGTGGCCTCGCTGACCCCGCGGACGCAGTCGTCGCCGTGCTCGTGGTGCTCGTCACCGTGGCATCCCTCGGGCTGTCGTTCTTCGGCACCCAGACGATGCTCGGCCCGACGCCTGACACCCTCGTCAAGGGCGAGACGAGCTGGTTGATTGTGGCAGCCATGGCGGTGGGCCTCGGTGGCCTGATCCTGCTCGGCGTGCACCCACCAGGCGCCTTGTCTCATCTCTTGGAGCGTGCCGCCGCAGAGCTTGGAGTACCCAAGTGACGTCGTTCGCCGCGACAGGCGAGGCGGTCCACCCCGATGAGCTTGCTGTCGGCGTCGCCGCTGCGATCGAAGCGGGCGGCCGCTTCGCCGGGCTGGTCGCCGCAGGCGGCGCGGACGGCTCGACCCGGCTCCGGGCGCTCACCGCCTCCGACGGCTCGTTGCAAATATTCGACGCGTCGCTTGCCGCCGGCGCGGATCACTATCGCGCTGTCACCCCGGCCGTCCCGGGCGCCTTCTGGTACGAGCGGGAGATTCACGACCTCTTCGGGCTGATAGCCGACGGTCATCCCCGCCTCGATCCCCTAGTGTTCCCTCTAGCTGCTCACAGCGACTGCAGGGCTCGCCCTGGCCGCCCTGACGGACCGGGCCACCTTGATCACGACGCCACCGCTTTGGCGGGCCATGTCGAGGGGGAAGGCGTTTTCACCATCCCTTACGGCCCGGTCCGCTCGGGGGTGTTCGAGTCCGTCGAGTACCTGGTCGAGACATTCGGTGAGGACATCCCCCAGTTACGGGTCCGCCCCTACCTGAAGCACCGCGGGATAGCGCGACGTTTCGGTGGGCTTGACCCAGCCGACGGGGTGCTACTGGCAGAGCGGGTTGAGGGGACCATGTCGGTCGCCCATGCGGTCGCGTTCTGCCAGGCGGTGGAAACTCTCGCAGGTGTCCAGGCACCGCCGGCCGCCGACCTCGTGAGGGTGGTGCACGCCGAGCTGGAGCGAGTCGCCCACCATCTCGACTCGATGATCCGCCACTGTGAGGGCGCTGGACAGGCCGTTGCCTACGCTCGGCTGACTTGGCACAAAGAGCGCGTCATGCGTCTCCGGGCAACCCTGTGCGGGCACCGCTTCGGACGGGGAGCGGTCGTCCTCGGCGGTGTGGCCGCTCCGCCCCTGATATCTCCTGAAGAGGTTCGGGAAGCGCTCGGCCGCCTCGAGGCGGACATCTCTCGCGATCTGCGTTCGCTGATGACCACACCATCGTTCCTGGATCGCCTGCGCGCAGCGGGAGTGGTCAGCCCCGCCGTGGCCGCCGCCTACTCGGCTCGAGGGCCGGTGGGACGCGGGTCGGGGGCGGGTGTGGACGTACGTGGCGAGCGTCCCTATGGCGGCTACCGTCAGCTTGGGTTCGCGCCTGTCGGCGATCGCGAGACGGGTGACGCTCAGGCCCGCCAGTGGGTTCGGGTGGATGAGATCACCGGGTCCTGGCGTTTGATCCGCCAGGCCCTTGACGAGCTGTCCGGGCACCGTGGCGGGCCGTGGCGGACGCCGATCAGTGTCGCTGGGCTCGACGGGACCGGGGTCGGGTGGAGCGAATCCCCCCAAGGCGAGCTGATCTACGTGGTGGACATGGCTGACGGTCGTCTCGTCAACGTCAAGCCCCTGACGGCGTCGTTCCACAACTTCGCGTTGTTCCCTCGCGCCTTCAACGGTGACATCTTCACCGACTTCGTGTTCATCGAGGCGAGTTTCGGGGTCAACATGGCTGGGGTGGCTGGCTGATGCCGTGGGTTCCAAGAGGGCTACGTGACGGAATCATCACGACCCGCTACCCAGGGCGCCCCGACAGCTACGGTGGTGACTTCCGGGCCGCGATCGACGTGATCGCCAACCCGGTGTCGACAAACGGGCGCGCGACGCATGACCTTGACATAGAGCGGATGTGCCCGACCGGCGCCATCACCGTCGAGGCCGGTGACCTCCGCGTCGACCGGGGACGCTGCATTGTGTGCGGGCGCTGCGTCGCCGAACGCCCGGAGCTGTTTGCGTTCAACCCCGACATCGAAGTCGCTGCGCTCGAACGCGCCACCCTGGTCGTACCCACACGTGACTGCGATGTAGACGACGGGACCCTCGAGCAGGCGCGGGCGGATCTGGCGGCGCGTGTGCGGGCGTTGCGCCGCTCGGTTCATATTCGTCACGTTGATGCCGGCTCTGATGGCGGCGAAGAGTGGGAGATCGCAGCGTTGACCAACCCGGTCTATGACGTCCAACGACTCGGGGTGTTCTTCACGGCCAGCCCCCGCCATGCCGACCTGCTCCTAGTCACCGGCGCCGGCACGGTCGGCATGGCCGGTCCGCTGCGACGAACGTGGGAGGCGATGCCCGCCCCCAAGATCGTGATCGCTGCTGGGAGCGACGCGATCACCGGCGGTCTTATCCACCCGAGCTACCCGACCGGTGGCGGTGTCGGCGGGTTGCTGCCGGTCGACGTGTGGGTCCCAGGATCGCCGCCCAGCCCGCTCAGCCTCCTTCACGCGATCCTCGTGGGCGTCGGCCTTCTCGCCCCCAGGGGCTCGCCGTGACCGCACCTCTTCTGCTCGCGGGACTGTGCGTCTGGGCCGCCGGGGCGGCGCTGGACTTGGTTGTCGGCGCAGGAAGCACCGACGCGGTGGCTGCCCCTCGCCGCACCGCATTTCGGGTGACTCCATATGTGGCGGCCATCGTCGGCGCAGCGCTGGTCTGCGCTGCTGGGGTTCTCAGTGTGACGCGACCAGCCAGGACCATCGACTTGGGGTCCACACTCGGGGTCGGAGAGACACTGCTCCGACTCGACCCTCTAGCCGGTCTGTTCCTTACGCTGACTGCCGCTTTGGCTGTTGCGATCTCCGCTTGCATGGTCTCTTGGGCCCGCCTGGCGAGGCGCGTCTCGGGCCGCGGAACCGCAGCCGGTTACCTTCTTCTCCTCGGTTCGGTGACCGTCATCATCGCCGCAGGGGACGCTTTCACGTTCTTGTTCGCCTGGGAAAGCCTCACCGTAGCGTTCTACATCCTCGTTGGCATCCACCGAGACCGGCGTCCCCACGCTCGGGCGGCGTGGGTGACATTCGGGGTCGGTAAGGCAAGTGGCGCCGCTCTACTCCTCGGGTTCTTGCTTCTAGCCAGCCAATCCGGCAGCTACGCCCTCGCCGCTTGGGCACACCTTGCGCCCGGCGACCTTCACGACGCGGCCTATGCCCTGGTGCTAGCCGGCTTCGCCGCGAAAGTCGGACTGGTTCCATTCCAGGTGTGGCTGCCTGTCGGCTACCCGGCCGCCCCCGGACCGATCCGCGCAGCGCTCGCAGGACTGGCGGCCAACGTCGGGTTCTACGGGATGTGGCGCTTCCTCGGACTTCTCGGTCGCCCTCCTGTGTGGCTGGCAGTCGTCGTGCTCGTCGTAGGGGGGTTAACGGCGCTGCTCGGTATCGTCTTCGCCTGTGTCCAATCCCAGCTCGACCGGGTCATCGCCTACTCCAGCGTGGAGAACGCCGGGTTGATCACGGTCGGCTACGGCGTCGCACTCACCGGCGCCGCAACCTCCCACGCCCAGCTCGTGGCCGTCGGTCTCCTCGCCGCGAGTCTCCAAGTCCTCGCCCACGCCGTCGCCAAAACCGGGCTGTTCGCGTCCGGAGCGTTCATCACCGCCGACTGGGGCACCGGTAACCTAGACGACCTGCGCGGCGTCGGCCACACCCACCGCTGGGCTGGCACCTGCTTCGCTGTCGGCTCGCTGACCCTAGCCGGCCTGCCGCCGACCATCGGTTTCGTGTCGGAGTGGTTTCTGCTCGAGTCGCTCATGCAAGAGTTCAGGGTCGGTCCCCTCGAGCTGCGCCTGGCCATGGCCGCGGCTGGCGCGCTCGTCGCTCTCACTGCCGGGGTCGCCGCACTGACTTTCGCCCGACTTGTCGGACTCACGATCTTGGGGCGTTCCGCCGGACCGCCCCCGGACCCGGCGACGGTCACCGACGGAGGCGGAGCCGGGCGCGGCGGACTTGCCCTCCTCGCCGTGTCATGCGTCGGCCTTGCGGGCGCAGCGCCGTGGGTAATCCGCTATATCGCCAGAGGCCTCGCCCCCGTCGTCGGCCCTTCCATCGTGCTCGGAGCGCTGAAATCGCCGTGGGTGCTCCAACCTGTCTACGCCAACTTCTCGATCCTCTCCCCGTCATGGCTGGTAGTGGTCATGCCCATCGGGTTCCTCGCCGTAGGCACGTTTGGCGTCCTTGCCTCGCGCGGCCGCTTCCTGCGGATCCGGCGGGTGCCGGCGTGGCGTTCGGCTACCTCGGGCGTGTCAGGAGCAGACCGCTACAGCAGCTTCGGGTACGCCAACGTCTTACGCCACGTGCTCGGCAACGTCTTAGGCGCCCGCCGCGAAACCATCACGGTAGAGGACACCACCGACGCCGGCGTCTTCGAGGCCTCCCATGTCGAGACGCGCTCAACCGTGGTCGAACCCGTCGAAACCTATCTGTACCGTCCAGCTCGCCGGGGGCTGTTAGCCGCCGCCAATGCCGCGAAACGCCTCCAATCCGGTCGTCTCGACGCCTACGTCGCCTATATGCTCGTGGCCCTGCTCGCCGTCCTAGCCGTCGTTGCGGCCCTGCGATGAGCCATCGGTCTGATCTCTGGCCCACCGCAGATGTCAAAGGAGGTTCCATGCGCCGCCAACGCCCCGGCAAACGTCTTACCATCTACCTAGGCGAGTCCGAGCGATACCACCACCACTCGCTCGCTCAAGCCATCTTGGAGAGGGCCCGGGAAGAAGGGTTGGCCGGGGCGACGATGGCCCGGGGTATAGAGGGGTTTGGTCCGAGCGGCAGACTCAAGACCACCCGCTTCCTCTCCTCCTCCGACGACCTGCCTATCGTCATCGACATCGTAGACGACGCCCGTCGCATCCAGACGTTCCTGCCCATCCTCGACGCCATGGTCACGGACGGGATCATGACCGTCGAAGATGCCGACATCGTCTCCTACCAGTCCCGGGACCCACACCCTCTCGACGACGATCCAGTAGCGCACTGATCGGTGCAGGAGTATGGAGAGCGGACCGCTCCCACTGGCGCGATCGCGCAGTCAGTTGTGCGAGAAGAACGCCACGGCAACAGCTCCAGGACCCAAATGCGAGCCGACCGGCGCACCGAGCAAAGTGACGAACGCCGGATCGCAGCCGAACACAGCGGCAAGCCGGCCAACGAGGTCGCCGACATCGTCGGCGTCGCCGTGGCCGACCGCCCAGCGAGTCACCCCATCGGTTGCATGCTCACGGACATGAGCGATCATCTCCCGGATCGCTTCGCCACGGTTGCGGACCTGACGGATCGGAATGACATGACCCTTGACTGCAACGACGTGGCGTCGGGCGTGCTTCGACACTTTCGCCGCCACCAAACCCGCCCGGCCGCCACGCACAAGGAGATCGGCGTCGTCGATCACCGCATGCACATGGACGGCGTCCACCCAGCCAGACGCGAGCCGCTGGAGTCGCTCCCAGTCGACGCCTGACGCGACCGCCTCCCCGGCGGCGACGGCTACCAAAGCGGTCCCGACGCTGAGCGAGCGAGTGTCTATCACGTGCACCTCTCGTGTCGACGCTAACGCCGCGGCCTCAGCGTTTGCCAGAGTCCTCGACAGTTCCCTCGACACGTGTAGCGCCAGGACCGGACCGTCCGCGTCGTATGCTCCCGCCAATTGCTCGACTGACGGCGCTTCCGTCGCCGGCAAACGTTCCCCTCGGCGAAGTGCCGCCCAGAAGTCGGTCTGCTGACCCTCCCAGCGCCTCTCGCCGAAACGCACCGGCCCGCGGACCACCTCGATTGCCAGCCGGGCGGCTAGCTCCTCCGGTAGGTCCGCCGCCCCGTCGGTGACGACCCGCGTCACGACGCCAGCCCGTCCAGCACGCGCCTGGCGTTGCCCGGGTTCACGGCTGAGGCCACGAATCCATTGTCATCCCTCCCCGGTGTCTAGGCCAGTTTAGAAGGCTCCCCTGATCAAGGAGCTATTGTCAAGGCCGCTGCGACCTCCGCCTCGTCGAGACGGCGAAACGCGCGACGACCGTTGGAGCGGGCCAGGACCGCGACCTCAAGCTCTTTGGCGAGAGGCACCCGATCCCCGCCGAGCGCCCGAGCGCTGCGACGCACCGCCTCATCCAACGGCCAATCGGGGTCGAATCCGTCAGCTAGACGTGCGCTTATAGCCTCCGCCTCGCCGCCCAGGACACTCATGCGATCCTCGTCCATGATCGACCCGTCGTAGAGGATATGGTAGAGCTGCGCCGGGCCGCCGCCTTCGCCGACCTCGGCGACGAGGATCTCAACCTCGAGCGGCTTCAGCTCGTGGGTGAAAATGTTCCCCATGTACTGCGCATAGATGTTCGCCAACGAACGGGCGTCGACGTCCTCCCTGCTGAACTGGTATCCCTTGACGTCCGCATGCTGGACCCCGGCACGGCGAAGCGAGTCGAACTCGTTGTATCGCCCCACCCCGGCGAAGGCGATCCGGTCGTAGATCTCGCTCACCTTGTGCAAGCTCTTCGACTGGTTCTCTGCGCAGATCAGAACGCCCCCCGAGTAAACGGAAGCGACGAGCGGCCGACCACGCGCAATATTTTTCCGCGCAAAGTCCGCCTTGTCCTTCATGAACTGCTCGGGTGCGACGTAGAACGGCATGCTCATCGGCCGGGCTCCCCCGCAGATGGAGTCGTCGGCAGCATCCGCTGTGCGACCACGGCCCCGAAACGCTCGGCGACCTCCTCGGTGCCCAGGTACTCGAAGCCCGCGGACGTGATGGTCGCGACGCTCGGGTATATCCCGCGAACGACGTCGGGACCGCCGGTCGCCGAGTCCTCGTCGGCAGCGTTCCAGAGAGCCTCGACGGCGAGCTCCACGGCCTCGGAGCGGCCGAGCCCCTCGCTCCAACCGAGCTTGACCGTCGCCTTAGCGTCCCGGCCGCCGGACCCGTCAGCGTGGAAGTCGGTCTCCTCGTAGCGGCCGCCGGTAGGGTCATAGGAGTAGATCCGCCCGGCGGAGCGTCGAAGGTCGAAGCCAGCGAACAGCGGAACCACCACGAACCCCTGCATGGCCATCCCGAGGTGCGACCGGACCATCTGCGCCAGCTGGTTCGCCTTACCGTCGAGGCTGAGAGTCGCCCCTTCCACCTTCTCGTAGTGCTCCAACTGCAGCTGAAAAAGCTTCACCATCTCCATAGCCGGCCCGGCCGCGCCAGCTATCGCAACACCGCTGTAGCGGTCTGCCGGCAGCACCTTGTCCATGGCACGGTGGGCGATCGAGGATCCGGCGGTCGCCCGGCGGTCCCCTGCCATGACAACCCCGTCGCCGTAGCGGAGCGCCACGATCGTCGTCGAGTGGCGCACTTCGAAGGGAAGCTGCGACGCCTGGCCGCCCGAGCTGCCGACACCCGAT
>JAJZDJ010000133.1 GCA_021828685.1 Actinomycetes bacterium
GCCGACGCCGCGGCGGCCGAAAGGGAGGCGTTGACCGTTTCGTCTATGGAGGCGCGGTGTCCGTTGATTGTGGGGGGACGGCTGCCGACCGATCACGTCGGGCGTCGGGTGGGTGAACCGGACATTCTCGTGGCGGCCGCTGCCGGCGGCTACCGGGCCGTGGACATCAAGATGCACCGGACCCTGGACGCAGCCTCCGGACTGTGTTCGGGGTCGGCGCTCTGCTCCGCCCTGACGTCGCCGAGCTTGGAGGCAGCGGCGCTCACCCCGGAGAGGACCAGGCGTCGCCACAGAGGCGACCTGCTGCAGCTCGCCCACTACCAACGGATGCTTGAAGCCGCCGGCTTCAGCCCGGGTCCCAGCCGGGACGCACGGTGGGGCGGAATCATCGGCTCCGAAGGCGTCGTCGTATGGTGGGACCTCGACGAATCGCTGTGGGCGACGCCGTCGTCGACCGGCAAGCAAAAACGCCGTTCAACCATGGAAATCTACGACTTCGAGTTCGATTTCCGACTCGACATCATGGCTATAGCCCACCGGCATCTCGTCGACCCGAACGTCGAACCGCTGGTCGTCCCCATCCGGATCGGCGAATGCGCAGAGTGCCGGTGGTGGTCCCACTGCGGTCCGGTGCTCAACGAGGGATCGGGCTGCGTCAGCCTCATCCCTCGTAGCGGCTGGCGATCCTGGAAGACGCACCACGCGCACGGCGTCACCGATCGGGCGCAGCTGGCCGCTCTCGACCACCGTACCGCCGCGCTGGTGTCGGCAAACGTGGACGTGAGGCCTCTCATCGACGCTACCGGTCGGCTCGACGACGACACCCCCGTCGCCGAAGTCATCGGCACCCGTAAGTCAAGCCAGGTCGCCAAGCTTCAAGATGCCGGAATCGTTACGCTCGGCGACGCCCGCTCGCTGTGCATGCGCACGGCTTCCTACTCCGACGCCCCGCCTGCGGGCCTGGCCGAGCAAATCGACAGGGCCCGGGCCGCTCTCGGCTCCTCACCTGTGTACCGCCGGCGAGGCGTCGAATCGGTCATCGTGCCCCGGGCCGACATCGAAGTAGACATCGACATGGAGAACGTCGAAACCGGCGTCTACCTCTGGGGGACTCTCGTCTCCGGTTCCCCTGCTGCCCTCGAGGTCGCTGGAGCGGCAGCGGGATACCAGGCGTTCTACACATGGACGCCGCTCGAAGAGGACGTGGAGACGCAACTCTTTGAGGAGTTCTGGCAATGGCTGTGCGCCCTGCGAAAGACTGCTTCGTCGTCGGGGTTGTCCTTCTGCGCATACTGCTACAACGCAGGCGCCGAGAACGGCCAGATGCGCCGCAATGCCGCAAGACTCGGTCTCACCGAAGACGTCGAGGCCTTCATCTCCTCTGAGCAGTGGGTCGACCTCCTGCGGGTCTTCGATTCCCAACTCCTCACCGGGAGCGCAATCGGGCTTAAAACCGTCGCCCCGCTATGCGACTTCTCATGGGACGTCGACGATCCCGGTGGCGGCGAGTCCATGATCCGATACGACATCGCCGTCGATCCCGCCTCACCCGGTAGCCAACCCGCCCAGGAGTGGCTGCTCGACTACAACCGAAGCGACGTGGAAGCAACGTTGGCGCTGCGAAACTGGCTCGACACGAAGGCCAGCTGGGTACCCGGAGTCGACGAGCTGTAGCCGGCTGAGACCTTCCCGGCTCGTCAGAACAGCCTAACATGCGTCAGTTTATACAAAGTAGCGAAGGTGCACTCCTAGACGAGCACTACCCGGCTGGCTTGCTGACGCTCTCACTTCCGACGGTCCGGGGCTACGTGGCGACCTTCTGGACACGCCGTCGTGTCCAGTTGTGGAGGGCGGCGGGGAATGACGATGCTGATGGCATGCTTCTCCGTCCGGCAGCGCAAGGCGACGAGATTGAAGTCGCCCAGGTCCACGTCCGATCCTGGCAAGTGGCCTACCGGGGGCTGCTGCCCGACGAATACCTCAATGCGCTAGACCCAGCCGATCGCGCTGCTCGTTACACCTTCGCCGACGGGGACCCGGGCCGGCCGCACACGACCGTGGCTGTCGACCACCGCCAGATATGCGGTTTCGCGACGATCGGCGCCTGTCGAGATCTGGACAAACCTGGTGCCGGTGAGCTTTATGCGATCTATGTACATCCCGACTGGTGGGGACGCGGGGCTGGGCGGATGCTCATCGAGGAAGCGAGGCGGCATTTGATCGACCGGGGGTTCGAAGAGGCAGTGCTTTGGGTCCTCGCCGGCAATGCCCGAGCCGAAAGCTTCTACAGGATCGACGCATGGCGGCCCGACGGCGAGCGCCGGTTGGAGGAGGTGCATGGAATACGCGTCGATGAGATCCGTTACGTGCGGCGATTCAGCTGAGCGACGAGCTGCGCGGTGCTTTCGAGACTACGACAGCGATCCCGTCTTCGGTCTCGACTGGTAAGGCAGTAGGGAAAGCCCGATGGGTCCGCCATTGCCGTCCAATGCTGGAACTCCTCGACAACGGTGGCTCCCGACGAATGCCTCGACATTGTCTACATGCAGATCCATATGTGAACCGCCACCGACATCGACACGTTGGACACGCAAGTACGCGTCGCCGTCGAAGGGCACCAACGTGGCGAACTCAGTATGGTCGCCTCTCGGCGTGGATAACGTCGATCCCGTCGCCGCAAGCCAGAAGCGCACCGCCTCGTTGAATGTAACGCCATCCCGGTCAACGAAAGCAGTTAACCATCCGATGCACACGCCCTCTACTCTAGGAGCCGGGCGAGTAACGGGCATAGTGAAGATGACCCTCTTGGGAATGCCGGAGAGACGTCTTGGCAGGGCGCGTCCGGACCGTTGAGGTCCTCTCGCCGGGACTTCCTGCCGGTCGACCACTCGCCGTTAAGAGCGCTCGCTGCTGGTCGACCACTCGCCGCTAACCGTCAAATTTGGTCAGGATTTTCAACTCGGAAAAGTCTTGTACCAAAAAGTGCGTTTCTTGAGCGAGGGCTGGTACAAAACTTTTTGAGACCGAAGATCGTGTACCAGAAAGTGCGAAAAAACGCTTCAAATGGTCAGTCGTGTCGCGACGCCCAAAGATCCTGACCAATTTGAACACTTCCGAGCCTGCCCGGCGCGCCCGGCACGGCAGATGCAGCCTCTCTCCTGGCGTCCCGGAGCCCGCAGCGTCGCGCGCTGGCGGAATCGTCGCTGCCTGCTTGATTCCCGACCATCGGCCCTTCGCCACTCTTTCTCAGACCTCTCGCGGAGAGCTGACGGTGCAGTTTCGAGCACTAATCGGCTTTTCCTCCTCCCTCTGGTAGGATTCGAGAGAATCCAAATATCGAAGAAACGTTATTCATGGCGAAAGTAAAGATCGCGGCCACAGTGGACCCCGCACGCCTGGATCAAGCCAAGGAGCTGACCGGCGTACAAGGCGTTTCGGAGATACTCGAGCGCGGACTCGCCGCCCTCATAGAGGACGAACTCGAGCGAATCCACGCCGACGGGTACGCACGGGCGCCTCAAGCTAGTGAGACGGTCAGGACCATCGACAAAGGGGTATGGGCCGACCTGCCCTGGGATGAATAGTGAGTGCGTCGGCTCCCGAACCCGAGCGGGACGACGTCTGGTTCGCGGATATTCCCGGCGACAAGCGCCGGCCGGTTGTCGTGATCACCAGGACGTCCGTACTTCCGCGACTCACGACGGTCTTGGTGGCCCCGGTCACAACTCGTGTCAGGCAGATTCCCACTGAAGTGCCGCTCGGGCCAGCCCAAGGACTCGCTCGCCCATGCGCCGCGAACTTCGACAATATCCTCCCGCTTCCAAAGGAAAGGCTCGTTCAGCACGTCGGGCGACTGGGCACGACCGAACTGCAGCGCGCCTGCACAGCGGCGCGCTTTGCCATCCAGCGCTGAGCGCTTTGCACGCGGTCGGCCAAGCGGTACGAGTACCTCCAGATTCTCGAGTTCTCGAACAAGGTATCGCTGTCGGCGGGTGGCGTCTTTGCAGCGGTCGAAGTGGTCGGCTTCGAGTTCGTCCTAGGTGGACCCGTCAGCCAGGACGTGCCAGATGATCACCACGAGCGTGTTGGCCATCGCGAATACGGTGACAGTTTCCGGTTCTTCACCAGACGAAGAGCCTGTGAGCAAAGACCGTCAGTTTTGACGACCTGCCAGAGCTTTTACGGACGCCTTCTCCGTCGCCCGGCCACGACTGACTGGACGACGACCGGCTTAGGGAGGCAATCGGAAAGCCTTTGAAGGTCCTGCTCGTCAGAGGTCGCCACGGTGGACCGACGGCGACTCGCGGTCAGCACGACGTGTGCGTCGACTACATCGGAAGCTTCGGCCCGCGACAGCAGCGCTCCTACTTCGTGAGGTTCTTCGCTGGTGAAGCCGACAATGTCGCAACCGCGAAGGAATCGGCGGAGCTGCACCTGGCGAGGAGAGCGGCTCACCTGGGCGACCACCAGCGAAGTCGTCACCGGAACGACGCTCCCTTCGAGGCGAGCCCGGTGGTCAGCCCAGACGTCGCGGTCGTTTCGGTCGGCGGCGACCAAAACACCTGCGTCGTAGACGACGCTCACGCGGAGCGACGTTTGCTCGAGCTTCGGACCTCGTCGGAAACGCGCTCGTGCGCCAATCTCAGCTCGGAATCGCTCAGCGGGCCGTGCTCCGCTTCCCATTCAGCCACTGCAGCAAGACCCTCTCGCAAAAGTAGAGCCCGGCGAGCTGCGGCCGTCATCCATGCCGAAACGCTCAACCCCTCCTCTGTAGACGCGGCTATAACCCCTGCATGAACCTCCGGGTCGACGGTGATCGCCAACTTCGGCGCAGGCTTTCCTCTAGGCATAAACTAAGTCTACTACCACGGTAGGAGAGTTATAGGCGCTATTAAGGGGCCCCACCCCGGGCCCGACGTCGACGAGCAGGGTCGACGTCGCTGTCGCCACTGTCCTCACCTCGAGCCACGCTGCCAGAGACTCTCACATTTGTTGCCGTTACTGAACAGCAGCCTGGGTGAGCCCGCCTCGTGCGCCGGGAGAATACCAAAACGTCCCGAGGCGTTCGAGGCGGGGATCGCTCGCCTCGCCGGCCCAGACTCCCGCTGCGTAGCCGACCATGTGTCGTGGCCGTCCCCAACGACCCAGCCAAACGGAGGCCGGCCCTAGCGCGCTATCTCGGTCTGCTCTTTAATAAGAGCCAGTGTCCGCTCGATACCACCGCGCACCTCTTGGTTGCCGTCGGGGACACGCGAAGTGTGCACATGCACTTCAACCTTGCTTGCGTCGCCAGTTGGGCTCACCATCACCGAGCCCGCATAGTCGTTAGGTCCTTCGGAGGCCCACTCAATTCGTCGAGCCTGGTGTCGGACAAAAAGTCCAACACTGCGTCGGGTGGAGCCACCACCACGACTGAACCTGCGTAATCACCCATGGTCAGGTCATTACCCGCCTACCGTGCTACCAAACTGACGAAGTTGTGGTCGAAAGACAAGCAGCCCGATGTAGGCCCGTGCGTGAGGTGCATGGCGCTAACTTCGGAGGAGTCGGGTTGATCGCATTCGCTGTCGTTGGGACCCCCCTGTTCGGTCACGTCCCAGCCCTCCTCGTTCTCCCAGCCTGCCCAGCGGGATGGACCCTAGCTGCTAGTTGCCTTGAGCCTCTATGCGCTCCGCCCACGATCGCGCCCGTAGGTTTCCGGACGCCGAAACTGGACATATTTGAGTATCAGCATTCATATGGCCAGCCTCGCGAAGAAACTCCTATGAGCAACCTAGGCGGTGACCAGGCCGCGAACCCGCTCGACGAGCTCGCCGGCGAGGATCCTCCCGCGCTCGATGCCATCGAGGCTGCTGCAGCAATCGAGGCGCGCGTCGATGACGACAACTCCTACGGCCGGATCGGTCGTCCGTTCGACCGGCGATCGTCGTTTTGGGTGGGAATGGCCACCACCTTTGGGGTAGCCACGGCGGCCATCTCTCTTTGGGTCGTTTATGCCTCTCGGCAAATCTTGCTTCTGCTGATCTTGTCGCTGTTCATCGCAGCCGGCCTCGAACCGCTTGTGGACTGGCTTTGTAGAAGGGGCCTGCCCCGAGGGGTTGCGGTATTCATCGTGGTGGCGGTGGCGCTTGCTGCCTTCGCTGGAATACTGGACTTGGTCATCCCTGTGATCGTCAAACAGGTGACCCAACTGATCAACGCCCTTCCGAGCTACGCCAAACAACTGAGCGATCGCAGTACGTTCCTCGGGCGTCTCAACTCCCGCTACCACATCGAGTCTTCACTTCGGAACTACTTAAACGGGGGCGGGTCTGTTGCGACCGGGGTGCTCGGTGTGGGCAAAGCGGTGCTCAGCGCACTTGCATCCACCGTCATAGTGGTCGTCGTGAGCATCTACCTGCTTGTCGATATGCCACGCTTCAAGCGCACGCTCTTCTCGCTGTCGCCGCGCAGCCGCCGGGCGCGGGTCGTGCTCATCGGCGAGGAAATATTCGACAAGGTCGGCGGTTACGTCCTCGGCAACGTATTTATCTCTGTTATCACAGGGATCGGCACGTGGGCATGGTGCATGGCTCTCGGAATCCCCTACCCGCTGCTTTTGGCGGTACTCGTCGCCATCTTCGACTTGATACCCTTGGTGGGCTCAACTATCGCCGGCGCCATCGTCGCAGCTGTCGGGTTGACCGTGTCGATAACGGTTGCTGCAGCCACCATTGGCTTCTACGTCGCCTACCGACTGGTCGAGGATTACCTGATCAGCCCGCGCATAATGCGCCGGACCGTGGCTGTCCCGGGTCTAGTCACCGTTATAGCCACGCTGATCGGCGGCACGTTGCTCGGCATAATCGGGGCTCTCATCGCGATCCCCGTCGCTGCCGGTGTCAGCCTGCTCGTCGCGCAACTCGCTACCCCTCGCCTCGAGCGCAGCTAACCTTAGCGAACGCCGAACACGTCGCGATATATCCGAGTGAATAAACGAAGAACCGACCTCGGCCTTGCCCGCCGTGCAGCAGCGGTTTGCCGTTCAGGGAACGCCCGGACAGCCCAAGCGTTCCAGACCAGCTTGACCACGGCGTCAACTGCGGGTTGGGATTTTAAGGCTCTAGGGCTGTCTTACAGCCTTGACGTCGTGACGTCCCATCCGCTTGGTTTTCCTCCTTGGACCGCTTCGCCTCCCCACAAAATACTGGGAGGTTCCGACCGAGACGATTTGCCATGCTATCCACCAAGCCGAAGATTCCCAGTCGAGATTGATCGACATGGCGACCGCTGACGGAACCCGTCGGGCACAGCTATAAGTGCAGGCCGCCGCTGAGAGCAACCGCTTCTCAAGTCCGCGACGGCGAGACAACCTCCCCTCTCCAAACACCAACACCCGACAACACCGAGGACTCCGAATCGACTAGGAAGACAGATGCCCAGCGAGGGAATTCCGTGACGGAACTGCCAGGGAATTACGTGACGGTGGACACAACGCTTAAGGTCGTTCCAACAGTGGTGGTTAGCGGCCACCAATCGACTCCCGGCAGTCAAAGCAGCTCCAAGGCTGCGCTGCGCGCTTCTCGGTCTCGGCCGCCCTACAAACCCTTCAACGGTCGTGTCATAGCGCAAGGCTATGCCAGGCTCGCGAACGGCGCGCAGAATTTTGGGGGAGGCGCCCACGCTAGGTCTCCTCTCTGCTACCCGATGCGCTGACCGCAGGCCGAGGGACCGCTCCCCACTCTAAGGTCTAAGCGAGGGCCGCGTACCCGGGCACTGACTCATGGGCTGTCCGGAGCTGGACCTTTGCCTCGGGGTGGCCGCTGAATCGACCGTGCGACCAGCGTATCTCGACGTAACCGTCAGCACTGCGAGGTTCGCCGGTATGGCGGTCCTCTACGTGGATCGACCATTCGACCTGGGGCTGGCCAGCCCCGTCTGCCGCGCGGATCTCTAGTCGACGGAACCGCCACGACTGGCGCCAGTCCCATGGGGTGTCGACACGGATACGGAGCGGTGCCCGAGCCGAATCACCCAAAAGGAAATAGGGGGCCGGCGCCAGCCGGAGAAGCCACCACGCCGTCTGCTCCCGTTTCGCTGGTGTCGGCAGTGCCGCGTTCCACAGGTCCGCCGTCGCGGCTGAACATTTGTCGGCCATGGCCAGGTAGTTCCCTCTTAAGGGCTCCGGCCATTCCCGCGGCGGCATCCCTCGACTGAGTTCCACTCCGCCGCCGCGTGTGAGTTCGGATGCCCGGTCTGGAAGGCGCGTCATGCCAGCCCATGTTCGTGCGGCTGCGTAGAGGGCCTGGTATTCGTCGGCTGCAGTGTGCTCATACCAGTGAAGCGCCATCGGAGTGCGGGTGAATACCTGCGAGGGGGAACGGTTCCAAAGGACTGCCGAGCGGGACTTGACCGACACGAGGAAGACGTTGTCGATACGGAGGTCGGCCGGGATTGGGTCCTGCTCTACCTGGCGATCCGGTCCTTTCCATTCCACTCTGATGGGGAGGCGGCCGCGGAGCCCGTCACGGGCCCACAGAAAGGCATGGCCGTTCGCCCATGACGTCATGAACAACGATCTGTGTTCCCCGGACTCGTAAGCCTCTCGGAGCCTGGTCCAGGTAGCT
>JAJZDJ010000134.1 GCA_021828685.1 Actinomycetes bacterium
GGAGCTCGCGACATTGCTCGCGTACGCCAAGTCAGACGTCGTCAAGTCGATGGAGTCGAGCGGTGTTTCGGGCGATCCGGCGTTCGCCGAGGCGGTGCACGCCTATTTTCCCTCGGAGCTCCGCCGGGACTTCTCGGATTTGATTCCCCGCCACCGCCTCTACCATCAGCTTGCTGCTACCGACGTGGCGGGGGAGATGGTCGACCGGATGGGGATCGTGTGGGCCCATGACTTGGCCGGCGAGCTCGGGAAGCGCCTCGCCGACGTGGCGACCGCGTTTTGGGTTGCCAGGCGTGTGTGTGACGCCGGGAGGCTTTGGGCGCGCCTCGACGAGTCCGCTGCGAGCTTCGAAGCCGCTGAAGAGGCGGATCTGAGGGATCGGCTGAGCGCTGCGGTAGGGAGTCTCGCCCGCGGCTACCTGCTCGAAGGTGTTGTCGGCTCTCCCGGCGAGCGCGGAGACTTCGATATCGCGACGGTTGCGCGACTCGAGAAGGACCTTCCCGGCTCGGTCGCGTCGTCGGCGGGGCCGGCTGGGTATGCGGGGGAGGTCGCGGCGCTGACGGGCGAGGTTGCGGCGCTGACGGGCGAGGTCGCGGCGCTGACGGGCGAGGTCCGGAGGGTGAGCCGCCTGGTTGAGCTCCTTCGGGCGGTCAGTCCTCTATCCGGCTTCGGGGTCAACCTTGCGGACGCGGTCAGGGCCTGGGACTCGCTCGGCGCTCCCGGCTCGCCGGTCGATCGGATCACGGCGACGCTCAAGTCTGCGTTGGAGGCGTCCCCGCCGCCGTCGAAGCTTCTCGTCTGGCAGTCACGAGCGGTTATGGACGACCTCGCCGGGTGGCGCCGGGACGCCGCGCTGCAAGCTGTGCGGTCGGCTGAGGCGGTGCCGTCCGACGGTGCGACCTCCGATTCCGACTCGAACGGCGCGGCCGCGCTCGGGGTTCTTTCCTCTCCCGCAACGTCGAGCGGGGATCGTGTCGCGGCCGCGTCGCTGGCGCTTCGGCGTCTCCGTCGAGGCGTCTCGTAGCGAGCCGCCTCGAAAAGGGCCCGCTTGTCGTCAGCCCGGCGAGGTCGCTCCGGCGATTTTCTCGGTGACCGCCGTCGAAGCTATAGAGAGCGTCGGCCACGCGAGGACTTATCGGGTGCGCAGGTCGAGGCCGAGCGAGCGCAGTTGCTCCGCCGGCCGGTGGTAACCGCGTTCGAGGTGATGGACTCCGTGAAGCACCGACGGGCCCTCCGCTGCGGCGGCGGCGATGACACTGGAGAAGCCAGCCCGCACGTCTGGGATGTCCACCTCTGCGCCTGTGAGCTTTGATACGCCGCGGACGACTGCGGAGTGCCGGTAACTTTTTTCATGAAAACGACACGCCGAACCGCCGAGACACGTCGAGAACAGCTCGATCTCGCACCCCATCTGCTGCAGTGCCGGCACGTACACGAAGCGTTCCTCGTAGACCGTCTCGTGGAGCACCGACATGCCCTCGCACTGGGTGAAAAGAACCATCAGCGGCGTCTGCCAGTCGGTCATGAAACCCGGGTGGACGTCGGTTTGCACGGCTGCGGCGCGAAGGCCGTTGGGCGCGGAAGCGGTCAAGCCTGAGTCGTCGATCTCGACGACGGCGCCCATCGTCATCAAGGTGGTGATCGCTGTCACGAGGCGGTCCTGGTTGCATCCCACGACTCGCACCTGGCCCTTGGTGAGAAGACCGGCGATCAGGTAGCTGAACGCCTCGTTGCGGTCCCCCTGCAGACGGGTGCGGGCGCCGTGCAGCGTCGGTACCCCCTCGACGACGATCCGCCGGTCCGGGCGCAGCTCGATGCAGGCGCCCATCCGCTGCAGGAAGAGGGCCAGCTCGAGGACCTCGGGTTCGGTCGCCGCGTTGCGGATCACCGACTTTCCGTCGGCCATGGCAGCGCACAAAAGCGCCGACTCGGTCGCGCCGACGCTCGGATAGGGCAGTTCGATGATCGCCCCCGTGAGGTTCCGGCATCGTGCCGAGATCCCGTCGGGTGTCACGTCGACTTCCGCCCCGAAAGCCCGGAGAGCGTCTACATGGAAGTCGACCGGCCGGCCGCCGATCTGGTCGCCTCCTACCCTCGGGACGAAAGCCTCGCCGGTGAGATGCAGAAGTGGGCCTAGGAGCAGGACGGGGATCCGGTTGAGCCCGCTGAAAGAAAGCGGTACCGACGATCCCGGATGCTCCGACGGTGTCACCGTGATCGAGTCCCCGTTACGCTCGACCCCGGCGCCGAGAGCGCTCAGGATCTGCGCGGTGATCTCCACGTCACCGACGTCGGGAACGTTCGAGATAGTGCTCGGCTCCCGACCGAGGATCGCAGCGACCATGTGCTTGGTGACAGCGTTCTTGGAGCCTCGCACCTCCACCTCCCCCCGTAGGGGGCCGGAAGGCTCGATCAACCAGGAATCGGACATGGAAGCGAGACTACCCGGGCTCGGCCGGGTGCTGGGACGGCGTCGCGCCTGTTGGGCTTCGAAGCGCCATCCCACTCCGAATGCACGGGATACCTTGAAGACGGCGGCGAGGCTGGGGTTGCCGTCGGCCGATAGCGCCTTGTGGAGCCCTTCGCGGCTAATCGCGGTTCATCGCGGTTCATCGCGGTTCACCGCGGTTCACCGCGGTTCACCGCCACGTTCAGTGCCCTCTGGCTGAAGTTGTGCGTCCAGGGATGCTTCAAAGCTTCACGGGAGCGCCGGAAACCGTCAAATTTGGTCAGGATTTCCAAGTCGGAAAAGTTTTGTACCAAAAAGTGCGTTTCTTGAGCGAGGGCTGGTACAGGATTTTTGGGGAACGAAGATCGTGTACCAAAAAGTGCGAAAAAACGCTTCAAATGGTCAGGCTGTGTCCGGACCGCGACGATCCTGCCCAAATTTGACGGTTGTGGAGGCGCACATCGAAGCCAAGCGATGCAAGCTCGGATTAATTAGGGCTAACTGCGGGCTAACTGCGGGCTAACTGGGCATAACTGGGTCTAACTGGGTCTAACCGATGTCCCAGTCGGCCGCCGCGGCGTCGGGCGGCTTGCCAAAGCCCCGCCGTGTAGGGGAAGGTGGATGCCGTGCAGCACTTCCAGGTGGCGTCGTCGGTCGTGCTGGTGTCCCAGACGTCGCAGCCGACGGTGCCGCAGACGTCGGTGTCCCAAAACCCGGGCGCGGAAGTGACCATCGTCGGCGGCCCGAACGTGACCGTCGCGATACCGGGCCCTCAAAGCGACGCGATAGATCTGTTCGGGATAATCCCGGTATTTCTTGCGATAGGCGCTGCTATAGCCGGTGCCCGCTGGCTTTTCGGGCGGTCAAAAGGGACGCACGCCGGGACGCCCGGCGGCCCACCTGCTCGCGCATCGGGGAGCGATCCGACACCCACGCAGCCGGGGGAGCCTCGATGAGCCTGGCGAGGTCCAATAGGACGGTGTCGTAGTTGACCCGCCATCCTCTCCATTTCGACCAGGCGACGTCGAGGTCGGCGACGGTCTTCACGCCGCCCTTGTGCAGTTCGTCGATCGCCACGTCCCATTCGGCTCGCGATATCGTGATCGGGTCGTCGGGCGCCGGGTCGTGGTCGTAGGAAAGGCCGAACGCGTCGGCGATTTTGCGTAGCGCCAGGAACCCAGATCTCAGGCACAGCTGCGCGTGGGGGTCCGCCGGATGCTCGACAGCGGCCGTCCACAAAGCGGCACCGTCGAGCAGCGCGCCGGCGGCGGTGATCCAGGAGCGGTCCCCGTGCGGTGAACGGAAGAAAACGAGAATAGGGAACGTGGTATGCGACTCCTCGATGTCAGCGAACCACTGCTCCCACTGACGCCACAGTTCCGTGATCTCAGCGGTCATGCCCTCCTCGATGCGCCGGTAGCGCACGAGCATCGTCGTCGCCGACGGAGGGTTGCCCGCGCGCATTTCGAGCAGAGTCACGCCCGTCTCCCGGCGGGTGAACGCCGAGTAGATGCTCGGAAGGTAGCTGATCACCAGGGCCACGATGAGAAGCCCGACGCCCGCCTCCGAATCTCCGAGCACCGACGGCCAGAAGCGGTTGTCGCTCACGGTGCCGAGAGTGACTATCGACGATCCGGACAGCTCGATCGACGTGGCGAGGGACTTGGAGGTGACAGTGAAAAAGATCAGGCTGTAGGCGGCCACGGTCACCATCAACCACGAGATCAGCATCGTGAGCAGCGCCACCGGCGCCAGCATCGCCATGAGAACGTCGCGCTGGCGGTAGTCGTCGTGGTGGCGGGCGCGTGCCGAGAAAAGGAGGCGCGTGGCTCTCATCGTGAGGCCGGGTATCCAGCCTTGCGAAGCTCTCGGCAGGACGACAGTCCGCAGCGCGGACATCAACGTCGCGCCCGCCGCGACCACGCCGACTGCGAAGCCGACGGCATCGAAGAAATCTTTAAGCGTCATTGAATGCCGTCTGGTCTACGACGAGGCGCTCAGAGTGCGAGCGGATCCCACTCGGCTAGATGCGAGATGCGGGGGTCGTTGGAGAACATCTCGACGACCGGCGTGCTCAAGCCGAGGCGTTTCTGGATCCGCTCGACCTCCATCAGCTCGTTCCACAGGACGAGTGTTACCACTAGGCCAGCGCGACCGGCGCGGGCCGTTCTCCCCGAGCGGTGAAGGTAGCCTTTGTGGTCAGACGGCGGGTCGAAGTGGACTACCACTTCGATGTCGTCCACGTCGAGGCCTCTGGCGGCGACATCTGTCGCGACGAGAACCGCCAGACGGCCCTCGCTGAAGGCCTTGAGCGCCCGTTCACGTTCCTTCTGGCGCAGGTCCCCGTGTATCGGGCGGGCGTCCACGCCGAGTTCGCGAAGGCTCTCCGTCAGGCGGTCCGCTGCGTGCTTGGTGCGGGTGAAGACGATCACTCTGCGCGACGCCTTGCAGACTGCGGCGGCAACTTTTATCTTGTCCATCTGGTGGACTTGGAGAAAACGGTGCGCCATCTCCGACACGGTCGTCGTCGCAGAAGTGACCTCGTGGTGGACGGGATCCCTAAGTTCGTGGCGTACGAGGCGGTCAACGTCGGAGTCGAGGGTGGCCGAGAAGAGCATCGTCTGGTGCACGCCCACAAGGTGGCGCAGCAGCCATTCCACCTGTGGGGTGAAACCCATGTCGGCCATTCTGTCCGCCTCGTCGAGCACGACGACTTCTACCCGGTCGAGGTTGATCTCGTCGCGTTGGCGGAGGTCGATCAGGCGCCCGGGCGTCGCAACCACGACGTCGCAACCCTTCGCAAGCGCTTTCACCTGGTCGTCGACGCTCGTCCCCCCGTAGCAGGCGAGCAGGTCGAGCTTGCGCGCCGCCGCCAGCGGGCCCAACACGTCGGCTACCTGGCGCGCCAGCTCACGAGTCGGCACCAGGACGAGTCCGCGGGGGGCTGCGGAACCCGCTTCTTTTGCCTTCTTGGTGAGCCGCTGGATCAGGGCGATCCCGAAGGCGAGGGTCTTGCCCGATCCGGTCTTCGCCTTTCCGCAGATGTCCCGTCCCGCGAGGGCGTCGGGTATGGTCAGCTTTTGGATAGGGAAGGCCTCGGCGATGCCAAGCCCGCTAAGTGCATCTACAAGGTCCGGGTCCACCCCGAGGGGGGCGAAACCGGTGGGGGTCTCCTCGACGATCAACAATTATCTCCTGCTGGCCGCTGACGGCAGCGGTAGGGATTGTGCTGCCCGGCGCCAGTGCTTTTCGGACATTCTAGCTGTAAGCAGTCCGAGTGCAGGTGGATGGACCGTCACACGGGCTGGCTAGCCTGATCGGGGTGTCATTCACACTCTTCGACGATGCCGCCACGTCGCTGCCGAGGCGGGTCACTCTCGTACGGCTGGCCGGCGAGATAGCGCGCTGCGTGGCGACGGTCGGTCCGATCACGGTCGAAGGCGAGGTGTACCGACCGACAGCGACGCGAGGTGGCTGGGTGTATTTCACGCTCCGCGACCGCGCCGCGCAGATCGACGTGAAGATGCCGGCGTCGCTTACCCGGTCCTTCCGTCCGAACGCCGGCGAGCGGGTGGAGGTTGCGGCCACGTTGCAGTGGTCGAACGACCGTGGCCAGCTTCAGCTGCTGGCGCAGGGTGTGATCCCCGTCGGGGCGGGTGCTATCGCGGCGCTGCTGGAAGCGACGCGGGGGCGCCTCGCAGCCGACGGGCTGCTCACCAGGCCCCGCCGCGCAATACCGGTCCTTCCGGGGGCGATCGGCGTCGTATGCGGAAGCGAGGCCGCCGTGCGCAAGGACATCGAATCGGTGGTCCAAGCCCGATGCCCCGGCTACCCTCTCGTATTCTTCGAGACGACCGTGAGCGGCCCGATGGCGAGCGAGGGCATTGTGGGGGCGATCCGTGCGCTCGCTGCGTTACCCGAGGTGGAGGTGGTGATCCTCGCACGGGGCGGCGGGGACGCACCGTCGTTGCTTCCGTGGAGCACCGAGGAGGTTTGCAGGGCTGTTGCCGCATGCCCGGTAGCGGTCGTGTCGGCTATCGGCCACGAAGGTGACCGGCCACTCTGCGACGAGGTTGCCGATTTGCGCTGCCCGACCCCGTCGATAGCGGCGACCGTTGTCGTGCCCGACGTCGCAGCACTGTCGCGCCAAGTCGACGACGCCATGCGACGGGCGGCTCAGGCTCTCGGACTCGCGACGGAGCGGGCAGCGCGACGCCTCGACGCGATCGAACCGGCCCGGGCACTGCGCGACCGACTCGACCGCGCTACCTTCACGTTGGAGCGCGCCGGGATCGAGCTTCGAAGCTGCCATCCGAGGGTCGCCCTGCGCTCCGCCGAGGAGCGCCTCGCTTCGGCCCCCTGGCGCCAACTCGCCTGGGAGCGTCTGGGCAGGGCAGCTGGTCGGCTCGAGTCCGAGGGCCGCCACCTGAGCGCCCTGTCACCACAGCGGACACTGGAGCGCGGCTATGCCGTGGTCACCGGTGCGGACTCGAAAGTGCTGAGGAGCTCCTCGCAGGTGGCTCCGGGCGATCCGATCGAGGTGAACCTCGCGGAGGGATCCCTTGTAGCGCAGGTCACCTCCGTCTCGCCGAGCGGGGTTGCAAGCTGATGTCGCACCCGGACCTGCCGCACGATCACGAGGCGACGTTCGAGGAGCTGATGGAGCAGCTGGAGGCGCTGACCGCCCGCCTCGCCGCAGGCGACGTCGGTATCGAAGCGACAGCGGACCTCTACGAGCGGGCGGAACGGTTGCACGCGCAGGCCAAGGAACGCCTCGATCAGGTTCGGGCGAGAGTGGAAGGTCTGGTCAGCCCTGCAAGCACGCTTTCGGGGGCTTCACCCTCCAGGGGTCAGATAAGCGGACAGAGCGCTGGGTAGCGTCGAGCGCAGGCGCCCAGCGAGCGCGACGTTGACCTCGAGGCGTTCCAGGATCTGAGCCAGGCGGACCGGGCTCACGGTGAGCTTCCTCGTGGCGCAGAACTCCTTCACCCGCCCGGCGGCGGCGGGCTCGAGGAAGCTCGACGTCGCCTCAAGGATGCGGACCAGCAGGCTGTGGGGCATCCTCGACTCCAGATCCTCCCAGTGCGCTTCGACCCAATCCCAGGCCTGGGAAGCGGCGCCCGGCTGGGTCATGACTGTCGCGATGGCGAGAGGGGCGTCCTGGGATCGAACGTCGTCTCCGAGCATCATCGCGAGTGTCCGCTGCCGCAGGCCCGGCGATCTTGTCTCGGCGAGCGCGAACAGGAACCGCTGCTCCTCCTGGGGGGAGCCGGCCTTGCGGTAGGCGTCGAGCACGACATTCCAAGCGTCCTCCCCGCCGGACGCCACCGCCACACGGGCGCACACGGCGACAAGATCGGCCGGCAGGCGATCCGTCCCGGGGCGGTTTTCGAGGTGCGCGTGAAGGCGGTCCACCGCCTGGCTGACAAGCTCGGGATCCTTTGCTATCTGCGTGAGGACACCGAGAACCCGTGCGCGTGCAGTTCCGGTCCGTTCCGCCTCGTCAGCGCCCGGCGACCATCCGAGCGCCGCCCATGCGGGCGTGGCGAGCATCTTGGCGAAGCGGGCGAGAGCGTCGAGATCGGCATCGTCGCCAGCGAGGGAGAGGAAAGCCAAACCCGACGACAGCGACGACCACACGTCGGGGTCGGCTTCACCTCCAAGCGCCGAGGACAACGAAGCCCACTCCTCCAGGCCAGTCATTCCCGCCGCAAGAGCCGCCCACGTGTCGCCCAGGTAGGTGAGGCGTTCCATAGGGCTAAGAACGTCGAGCGGACCGGCGTCGACAAGACGCCGTGCGAGCTGCGGCGAGTAGCTGCTTCGGTAGAAGCCCCACCCTCCGGCGTTGAGCACCACCCAGTCGACCGGCTTGTCGAAGGACACCGTAGCGCCAGCCGCGTCGAGGAGCACCCGCTGGTCTCGGATCTCGCCGCCGAGCGACACCCTCAAGTTGACCGGTACCTGCCAGGTCGGGGCGGGGTCAGTCCTGTCGTGGCTGTCAGGGCTGTCGGGGCTGTAGGTGAAGCGCTTCTGGGAGAAACTGACAGTCGTACCGGCCTCATCTAGCGAGGCATCGACAAGCGGGTAGCCACCCTGGAAAATCCACGAGTCCATGATCGAACGGACCGGCTCCCCGGACGCCTCCTCGAGAGCGTC
>JAJZDJ010000135.1:0-6857 GCA_021828685.1 Actinomycetes bacterium
GGCCACTCGACGTTCCAGTCGGCTTCGTCGGCAAGATCCGCCCAGTCGGGTGCTACCAATGCCAGAGCCGCCTCCCCGACAGTTGTTGGAGCCGCCGTGTACGCCTTCAAGTCCTCGCGTAATCGGCGACGGTGAACTAGCTCTGAGAGCGCCACGTCGGTCACAGCCGGCGCCGAGGGCGCGCCGACCATGGCACGAACTCGAGTGAGCTTCTCATGATCGACGGTAATAGTTGCCTTCTCTTTTGCAATACACCTCACCCTACTAACCATCGGTACTCAATCGATGCAGCGACAAATCACTCGTCCCCCGGGATCCTGATTTTTGGTCCCGACAATGGCTTGTGTAGTGGCGGGGGCCGGATTGTAGCGTTCGCTCCAACAGGCTTGGTGCTGCCGGAGGCGGTCCTATACCTGTGATTGACCAGGTCAGCGGCCTGTGGCGCAACAGATGCCTCACAGCCTTGGTGATGGGTAGATCACCTAATCTTCACGGTTTCAGTGAACTTCTGCTATCCTGTATATCAGGAGGCAGCCATGGCCCGTGCGCTCGAACTGATCGACTCCCTCGTCGCCGAGGGCAAGGAGGAGTTCACCTTCGACGAAGCCAGGGCCGCACTCGATCGATCGCCGACCGCCACGGCGAACACCCTGCGACGGCTCCAGGACAACGGCCTGGTCGACCGGCTGGGCCGAGGCCGCTACGCCATCCGTCCTCTTGGCTCGCTCCACACCTCGGCCACTACCGACGACCTCGCCCTCGCTGTCGGGGCTACCTTCGGTGACCGGGAGCATCGCATCGCTTATCTGAGCGCCCTTGCCGATCTCGGACTGCTCAGCCATCCGGCTCGCACGATCACTATCGCTTGCACCGCACAGGTCCGAGCCTCAACCATCAGCCGTCGTCCGCTCCGGGTCGTGATGGAGCAAGTCGAGACTATCCACCTCGAAGCCGAGTCGATCGGACGATCGTGGCGTTCCAAACTGGAGCGGGCACTGTTCGAATGCGCTCTTCGGGTCGATCTCACGGGAGGCGTCGAGCGGCTGGCGGAAGCTCTTACCGACGGCGCTTCTGGCGCCGATCCGGACCGGATCTCACTACTCGCCAAGGTCTTCGGTCCCCGAGGACTCGCTGCGGAGCGTCGCCTCGCCTCGCTCGCCCAGGTCCTCGATCTTCCGGTCCGTCTCGACCCGACCGTCAAGCCTCGACAGCCGATCGTCCGCCTCGATCCCCGAGACCAACGGGTCGTCTGGGTCGACGGCACTTTCCGGGTGGCCTGGAACATAAACGCAGACGAGCTCCGAGCAGTGGCCCGGAACTAACCGTGCTCACCCGCCACGCCCTCACCCGTCGAGCGGACACCAACGGCGTCGACGCCGCCGTCGTGGAGCGGGACTACGTCCTCGCCCATGTCGTCGCGCAGCTTCGCCACGCCCGACCGAACGACGGTGGCCGGCTCGTCTTCAAGGGTGGCACCGCCATCCGTTTCATCTACCTCCCCGACTACCGCTACTCCGCCGACCTGGACTTCACCGTCATCAACGGCAGCGCAGAGGCCGCTACCGGCGCTCTCGGCCAGGTGCTCGAGGCCGCTCGAGACCATGTGGGGTTCCCCCATCTTGAGCTCACTGGAGATGACAAACCGGCCATCTCGTATATCGGCCCACTCGGCGCCACGCAACCGCGCCAGATCAAGCTCGATCTCGCCACCGACGAGCACGTCGAGTCTGTGGAGGAACGAGCCCTCCTCGACATCTGGCCCGATCTCCCTGACCTGTTCCGGCTCACCGAGGATGCCGGACTGTCGCTTGCCGAGGTCCGACCCCTATTCGAACGCAAAGCTCGGGCCAAGACACTCGATCCCACCACCTTCGCCCCACGGTTCGAAGGCCGTATTGAGCGCTACAGCCAGCGGTGGAGCACCGAGATGAGCGAACATCTCGCCGACCCACCCCGCTTCGAAGACGTCGTCCGCGTCGTCCGCCGCCACCTGCGAAAGGCTCGGCTGCTCGGCGCGTAGCTCACCCGGCAGAACGACCTCCGAGTCGCGCCAGTCCAGACGGCATCAGACTTGGGGTAAGAAGGCCAGATCGACGCCCAAACGTCAACACCCCAGGCCCGCAGACCATGCGCGTACCTGGGAGCCTCCGGTCACCGTCGAGGTTCCGACCGCGCTGCCAGTCAACCCCCAAGCCACCGGCCGCCGAGTAATCGTCCTGGGGGCTGGCGCCGACGTCGCCACCACCTTCTTCGGAACTTTTCGCATGGACGTACGCGATCCTGGTGCCTTCAATCCCCCAGCAATCGTGCCGCCCACCAGCTTCAAGCCCGTCATGTCCCGCGAGCAGCTCCGAACCTGGGTCGAGGTCGACGACTCTTTCCAGAACGCATCGCTCATCGCCGTCATCGGCTACTCCTTCGCGTCGGCCGACGAGCACCTTCAACGAGCTGCTCCGTCGAAGCAATCCACGAAGCCGCCGAGTCCTTGTGGTCAACCCGGACCTCGGCGCCCCACTAAAGAAACGTCTGTCGCGTGCTAGAACTCGACCCCAACTCCCTCCGCAGCGCCCAACGCGATGAGTGCGAGCGTCGAGCCTCTGGTCGACTGATTTACGGTGCCGCCAAGGCAGAAGCCGTCAGCAACGACTTCATCGCCGACATGTCTCAATAGCTAGGATCGAGCAAACTCCCCACTGACCTCTATAACAGGTGGATCGCGCTCAATCGTGTGGTGACAGCCTGGACCACCTGGTATCGATAGGCGATCCGCTACACCCGGCCGCGGCCAGTAGCCGATCCGGTGCCGCCGACGGACGACGGGGCCTCTCGCCGACGGGACCGGCGGAAGCTTGCCGAATCCAGCGCTGGACATGAGAACCGTGTCAGAGGCCGATCGGCTATCGGGCACCTCGGATCCGGGGAACTACCAGATGGTCTCGATCAGGCCGCAGCCATGGATGGGGCCGTCCCGAGTGACCAATGGTACGCTCAGCGTCACTGCGGTAGCGACGATGAACCGGTCGCAGGGGTCGCTGAGCACATTTGGGCTGATCGCGGTGTAGGCATCTGCGACACCGAGGTCAATGGGGTGAAGGTGGATGGACGACGTGGCTGCCAGCAGGTCACGCAGCTCGGACAGCTGCTGCGTGGTCACCCCCTGGGTGGTCTGCGTCGCATACCACAGATCCACCAGGCTGGCGATCGAGACCACAATGCCGTCCCCGGCCTCCGCGTCTCTCAGCACCTTCGACGCCCGCGTCGAGAGCTGCGGCGAGTCTTGGCTGAACCAGAGCAGGGCGTGTGAGTCTGCTACGACCCTCACGAATGGCCGAGGTCAACCCGGGCGAGCTGACTTGCTCGCTCGAAGTCCTCCCAGGTCACCTCTGGCCAGCTCGTGAGCCGTCCAGCGATACTGCTGCCCGCCATTGGCGCCTGCTCGGCAACGACCCCGAAGGTGTGTGCCCGGACGGACTCCAAGGCGCCTTATCTGCTCGGCCGGGATACTCCCATCGGCGGCGACGACGAGGTCGTGGCCTTCCGGGCCGCTGGCCATGCTCCCGGCAATAGCATAGAGCCAGCCGAGGCCGACAGCGGGACAGCCGCGATCTAGATCGAGGAAACGCTCACCCAGGATCGATCGGCAAGGACTTCGCGCGCTTCGGATTCGATGTCTGGCCGGCCTCCGACGACGACCACCCTGTAATGCGGCCAGCTACGCGTCTGAGGACTCCGCTATCGGAGGCAGGAAGGCGAGCACCACATCGGAGCACACCTCGTATCCCCGGCCACCGCGTCGACGCAGCAGCTCCATACCGATTAGGTGATTGAGGTCGCGCGACAACGTACGCGGCCCGGCGCTTGCGTAGAGCTGTGCCAGCTTCGGGGTGAGCCCAGCAAGGTCGCTTCGCGGAACTGTCCCCTCCATTGGCATGGCGAGGACAACTGACCGCTGGCGGTCCGTCGCTTTGGTGTTCGCCTCCTTTGAGAACTGTTCATGCACGAAGTTGATCCATGCCACCTGCACCTGCTGGTGGCGAACCATGTCGATCGCCTCCCGGATGCCGTCTATGAACCCGATGATGGCGTACAAGAGGAACCGCAACGTGTCGCCCCCGTTACTGCTGGCCCTGGCCAGTTCGCGGTAGTACTGGTCCCGCGTGAGGTTGTAGTGGTTCGACAGCAGGTGCGCCGCTGGCATCGGCACCATGCCGGAGTCCGCGAGAATTGCGAACTCGACCAGTCGGGCGGTCCGACCGTTGCCGTCCCCGAAGGGATGAATCCACGCGAGGTAGAGGTGCGCGTAGATCGCTTTGGCCACGATGACAGCAAAGCGCAGCTCGGGGTCGTCGTTCTCGAACGTCGAACTGTTGAGCCATCCGACCAGTCGCTGGAGGAGGTACTCGCAGTCCTCGGCGGGCGCTCCGCGGTAGTTGCCGACGCCGATCGAGTCCCTCCGGATGGTGCCGGGCTCGACATGGTCATCGAGCGGTAGGCCCTTGAGCAACTGGTGGTTGAAATCCTTGATCAGCTGCGTCGTCAGATTGATCCGCTCACCCCGAAGGATCTGGTCGCTCAGGCCTTGGAGTGCCTCGAGGACATTACGGACCTCCTGCTCCTGGTAGCGACGTGAGGGTGGCGCGGCGTAGGTTCCGTCCAAGATCCCGTTCGCCTGGTCCTCGGTCAAAGTATTGCCTTCGATCGCCGTCGTGGCCAGCGCTCCCTTGACCAAGGTGACACGGTAGAGCTCTCGGGCGACTGCCGGCTTCAGCGGAGCACCAGCGAGATGCTCACACTTGGACTTGGCCTCACCCAAGAGCATCCAATCGTTTGGCGGAACTCGATTGATGTCGGTTGCCTGGAAGCTGATCCAGGGATGCGAGGATACGTACCGTCGAGCGGACACGGTACCAGTATATCTAATCCCACCCTTAGTTTGTCTACTTTGTTGACTGATACTCTGACCAGAGCGATGTCCCGACTCGGTAAGGCCCCCTTCTAATCGTCGGTCGGGTCCGGCCCAGCCAGTCGCCGCCCATAGCCTCTGGGGGCGAACGCTGGCGATCCGGCTCGCTGAAGACGGAGAGGCGTTCCCACAACTCAGGGAAGCCTTAATACGAGATCGTCTTCCTCCATTTTTCCCAGCGATGCCAAGGTTTTTTTGCACTTTGCGAAGTTCCCCTTCGAAGGTCGCACACCGTGGACTCACCAAGCGACGTCCAATACGCAGCAGTCGGGCAGCTTCAGGCCGGTGGTCGCTCGCAGTTCGGCGAGTCGCAACGGTTCGTCGGGGTCGTGGGGTGCTGCATCGATACCGGCTGCTCGGAGGTCGTCACGCATGGCCACACCTCGGCCGACCCTGACGCCGCCGACCAGAACCTCTGCCATTGTAACGGTGTGGACTAGCGTCGAGCCGGGCGCGGCGTCGAGCAGGATTGCGGTCGCGGCTGCGTGGTGGGGAGCAATGGCCGCCTGGCTCGGTCCGCCTCCCGGGGGAGACGGCGACGGCGCGGGATTTGAGGGGACCGCTGAACCAAAGAAACCGGCGCTTCCGAAGTCGAATATCCCGCCGTCCGCGGCATGCAGCCAATAACCGCCCGAAGCCAACTGGCCCTTCTGATGGACCAGCCAGTAGCCCTGCCCTGAAGGTGCGGCGGCGATAGCAGACACCGGGGCGCTCGAGGCCAGTGCGGCCCCCGACGCGTACGCGGAGCTAGCTGCGAGAATTCGCTGCAGCATCCCCGCAGGAGTAGACAGCTCCAGAACTGAAAGCAATCCAATATCCGTCACCGTCGGGGGTGGTGGCCATGCCGACTACGCCACCCGACCCGCCGGTCCCACTGCAGGTGGGACTCGAGCTTTGATTTGCGATCGCAGCCTGTGCGATCGGCGACGCCGCACGTCTAGCCGCCTGGGCCGACGCAACTCACATCTGCGCACCAATGACCAAGCCCCCGACAGCCGCAACAGAGCCGATCAGGCGAACCCGAGCCGCTTTCCCCGCCACGGCCCAATGCCGCCAAGCGTGACGACGGTCGTCCAAGCTTAGAGACTCCGCCGAAAATCCTCGACCGTCATGTTGGTGTCAGCAAGGATACCTCGCAGCGTTCCCTTGGCGATATCGCGGCCAGCATGGACCGGTACTGTCGTGGCACGTCCATCCGGGTGGCGCAGGATGAAATGACTTCCGGTGATCCTCACAACCGCGAACCCAGCCTTCTCAAGCGCCCGGACGACCCGTTCGCCGGGCACAGAAGGCACCGGTGGCATCAGGCCACGTCGATAATGAGAGTCAACTCGTCGGGGACACCAAGCTCTGCAACGAGGCCGGTAAGTGCTTCGCGCAAGTCGGCTATCGCCTCCAAGGCTGTGACGCCCTCACCGTTGGCCCCTACACCAGGCCGTAGCTGCGCGTGGGCGCACCACACACCGTCCTCGTCTTGCTCAACGGTATAAGGCACATGGACCGTTCGGGTCATCACAACTAGCTCCTGACTCAACACACGTACATTAGGGCCTGTGTCTGATCAACTCGCGCGGTGGGGCGCGTCTGTCAGGACTTTACGCCGCGAGGGCGGGACAAGGTCATCGGAGAAGTTCTCGAAGTATTTGGACCTCGCAGGTCTTCGCTCCGGGGTGATCCACTCCAGGCTCCCCGGCGACCAGCGAGCCACCGTGCTCGCCAGTTACGCTTCGGGACAACTCGAAGTTGTGGTAGCCCCGCGGCTGCTAGACGAAGGCATCGACGTACCGGCCGCAGACCTTGCTGTCATAGTCGGCGCCAGCCGCTCCCGGCGTCAGATGATCCAGCGCATGGGCAGGGTGCTGCGCCGCAAGCCCGACGAGCGGGCTGCACGTTT